>CAMMNR010000073.1 GCA_946498265.1 uncultured Clostridium sp.
TTTTTTCAAATTTATTCATTCGAGCCATAGCGAGGTACGAGCTATTTAGTACAATAGTTATTACCAAAGCTATTAATGTTATAGCTCTATTGTTTTTTCTCATATTTGCTATTACTTTTATATCTTGCTCTGATTTCATTTTTTCTTGCATTTGTGCATCCTCCTTTTCTTTTTCTTATGTTTCCTTCTTTCAAATTTTTTATTCTTTTTTGTTCATAATTTTCCATTTTATTTTTGCAAAATAAAACCTAAATTTTATCTTTAATCATTTCAAATAAAATTTGTTTAATAGTAGTTTTGCAAGATATATAATTTTCAAGGTTCTTTTTTGCACTTTTTAAATGTACTCATTATTTACATTTTTTATTCTATCTTATCTCATTGTTTTTGTCAATGTTTTTTATTTCCTTTTTTTAATCTTTTAGTTAATTTATGTGTTTATCATTTTTAATGTAAATTTACTATTTCTTAAATATTTTTATCATTTTTAATGAATGTTTTGCATTGATTTATTCTTTGCTTATAGAGGTTATGTTTTCTAGTTTGTAAAAGTATAATATAATTGCAAAATATTAAGGATGGTGCAGAAATGAGTGTTTTAGATAGGTTTTGGCCAAAAGATGAATTAATCCAAAGAACTATTGAAATTGAGAGTAGTCTTTATGATGAAATTGAATTTTTGTGTAATAATGTTTATGATACTTCTGTTAGTAAAGTTATCAATGCTTGTATTGATGAACTGATAAAAACAGAACATGTTAAATTATATCCTAAGGAATCTAATGAACTTTTTACTAAACATTCTATTATCCTTAGAAAAAGTTCTTTGAAGAGTTTAGAAAAACTTAAAGATAAATATGGTATTTCAGTATATAAATTAATACATATTGCAATTAAAAATGTTCTTATTGAATATCATAAAGAAAAAAAGTAATATCTCAACTTTATTCATTTTAAGTTGAGATATTATTTTTTCTTTATCAATATTTTTTATCATCATGTATTTGACATTTTATGTTAATTGTTGTATTATTATAGTAATGTTGCTTAATTGCACATTGCTTACTTTTTTCTAATTAGTAGATATTTTCTACTTTTTAGTTTAACAAACTATTTTTTAGGAGGTTCAAAACATGAAGAAAAGAAAAAGTTTAAGAAGGCGGAGCTTTACACAATTAAAGAGACGGAAACGTCCCTTTTTGCTAGAGCAAGATTTTGAACAAACTAGGGATTTTTCTTATATAAAAATCTCATTTTTGGGTATAGCACTAACATTGTTGAACGGTCTTAATTTTTTAATGTTTTTAAAGTTTGAAAACATTGCTGTTACTCAAATTATTGCAGTATTATCAATCTTTGCTTTATTATGCATCTTAACTTTTTTTGTTCAAGATGTTATATTATATGGTGCTTCTATATATAGGGTTGCCATAATTGTATTATTTGTAATTATACTATTTTTTAATATCTTATCATTACATAAGATATCATATATTAGTATAACTCCACCTTTACAGGAAGAAATCACACCTAGTGGATTTTTCTATCTGTAAACTTTTCCCTCTTAGAGTAGACACAATTGAAAAATTGTTGTATACTTTAAGGGGGTTTTTTATGTACACAAATAAATATTTAGAAAAATTAGAATATAATAAAATAATAGAAATATTAAGTTCATTTTGTATAACATATGTTGGAAAAGATATATGCTATAATTTGATGCCACAAAGTTCAAAAAATCTTGTTGAACAAATGTTAGCTGAGACTAGAGAAGCTGTTAATTTAATATATAGAAATAGTACTCCTCCTTTTTTTGAGATATCTAATATTGATATTTCTATAAAAAGTTTGGAAAGTAGTTCTACTTTGTCAGCAAAGTCTATTTTAGATTTAGCAAATATTTTTAAACTTTGTTTAGATTTAAAAAATTATTTTGATAAAGATTTTATAACTTCATCTGATTTTCCTATTTTATCAGATTTGTTTAATATGCTTTATACTAATAAAGACGTTATTTCTAAAGTTTTTTCATGTATTATTGATGAAAATACTATAGATGACAATGCTTCTGCTAATTTAAAAAGTATTAGAAAGAAACAAAGAAATTTGGAACAGGATATTCGTTCAAAGTTGAATGATTTTATTCATTCTTCTAAGTATTCAAAATATATACAAGAACCTATTATAACTATAAGAAATGATAGGTTTGTTATTCCTGTTAAAGAAGAATATAGAAGTCAGGTTAAGGGATTTATACATGATATGTCTAATGCTGGTTCTACAGTTTTTATAGAACCTATTTCGATTTTTGAATTAAATAATGAAATTAACAATTTGAAAATAGAAGAAGAAATTGAAATTGAAAAAATTTTACAGTATTTGTCTTCTTTATTTTACGATTATACTAATGAATTAGTTTCAGATGTTAATACCATAGGTAAACTGGATTTTATTTTTGCTAAAGCTAAATATTCGAATTCTATAAATGCAATAACTCCAATTATCAATGAAGAAAAATGTATTAATCTAATAAATGCAAGACATCCATTAATTCCTATTGATAAAGTTGTACCTATCTCTTTATCTTTGGATTCTGATTCTTCAGTATTGTTGATTACAGGTCCTAATACTGGCGGAAAAACTGTATCTTTGAAGACTACAGGTCTTTTAGCTTGTATGGCTTGTAGTGGACTAAATATCCCAGCTGATGAGAATTCTAGTATTTATGTATTTGATAGTATTTTTGCCGATATTGGAGATAATCAAAGTATTAGTGAGTCTTTAAGTACTTTTTCATCACATATGTTGAATATTGTTGACATTATAGATAAATCAACTAAAAATTCATTAATACTTGTAGATGAATTAGGCTCTGGTACTGACCCTTTGGAAGGTGCAAACCTTGCTATAAGTATTTTGGAATATTTTAAAAATAATGGTAGCTTAGTTATTGCTACTACACATTATCCAGAACTAAAAAAATATGCATTGGTAACTAAAGGATTTCAAAATGCATCTGTTGAGTTTGATATAAATACTTTGTCACCTACTTACAGATTATTACTTGGCATCCCTGGGAAAAGTAATGCTTTTGAAATAAGTGAAAAACTTGGACTAGATAAAAATATTATAAATGATGCAAAATCTAGGATGTCTAATCAGGATATTAATATTGAAGAATTGTTAAAGAGCATTTATGATGATAAATCAGAAATTGAAAGAGAAAAAGAAGAAATTTCAAAAGAGTTAAATCAAGTTTCACTTTTGAGAAAAAAATTAGAAGTTGATTATTCAGACTTAGAAAAGAAAAAACGTGACTTCATTGACAATGCTAAAATCAAGGCTAGAAATATTTTGTTGGATACTAAAGATGAAGCAAATGAAATTATTAAACAAATGAATGAGATTTCTAATAATACATTTAATAATATCATTGGAAACAGTTCTGCTATTAAAGATTTAAATAATTTAAGAAATTTATTAAATGATAAAATAAAAAATATTAGTGGAAATGTTGGTTTAAATGATGGCTTAAAAAATAATTTGAATATTAATTTATCTTTGAATAAATCGTCTAATGGTGATGATTCAGAAAATCTTGATAAATCTAACATTTTATTACCTGATGAAATAAAGCCAAATATGGAAGTTTTTGTTACCACATTAAATCAAAACGCGACTGTAATATCTAGAGTTTCTAAATCAAATACTGTTCAAATTCAAGTCGGAATGATGAAAACAAATGTAGAGATTAAATATTTACGAAAACCTAAAAATATTGGTAAATCCTCTTCTGTAGGCAAATTAACTAATAGTAATAGAAATAGTAATAGTAGTAATAATCGTAATAATAATAGTAATGGTAATAATAGTAGTAACTCAATTTATGGAACTTACAAGACTAAAAGCAGTAAAACAAAAACCGCTAAAACAGAAATTAATGTAATCGGATTAACTGTCGAAGAAGCTGTTTTTGTTGTAGACAAATTCTTGGATGACTCTGCTTTGGCTGGTTTGCATTCTGTTAGAATTATCCATGGAAAAGGAACTGGAAAACTAAAAGACGGTATTCATAAGTTTTTGAAGTCTAACCCTCATGTAGCTTCTTTTAGACTTGGTACTTTTGGCGAAGGTGAAATGGGCGTAACTGTTGTTGAATTAAATTAGGGGACGTTCCCTAATTCCATTTTTCTACTACAACTACTGTTCTTCCGCTTCTAGTGTTCCCTGCAAATTCTTTAATTACAAATCTGCCTTTTCCTCTTATTGTTAGTATATCATTTAGCTTTAATTGTTTAGATGGTTTTGTTTCATTTTGTCCGTTTATAAAAACTCTTTCTTGGTTTATTATTTGAACTGCTTTACTCCTTGATGTTCTAGCTAAGTCTGAAACAAAATTATCTAATCTAAATGAAGGTACTATTATTTTTATTGTTTCCATTTTTATTTCTTTTTTCCTTAAGTCTTTTAGTTCATGTATTTCTATTTTGCTATTTTCAAATCTTGTAAGTGATGGTAATTGTTCTTTTAAGATATTTGAAAAATCTTCTAATGTAATTATATCTGCTCCGTCATCTGATACTAAGATATCTCCTACTTTTTCTCTTTTTAATCCTAGTTTGATTATTCCTCCTAAATAGTTTCTGTGTGTATATTTTCCTTGTTCTTCTTCTGCTAATGTTATTCTTACTATTTTTAGGATTTTGTTATAATTTTTTTCTATCATTGACATGTCATATTTTTCTGGATAAACTATTAATATTTTTCTTTCTGCATCTTCATATCCACCATATAATATATAATTTTTGAATTGCATTTTTCTTAGAAAATTTTCTACTAATGATATTTGATACATGTCAAGAAAGTCTGTATATTCTATTTTATTTCTATTTTTTGAAAATTCTATTTTATCTAATATTTGTGATAGACATATTTTGTCATCTTGCTTTTTGTAGTCTTTTAATAATTCTTGTTTGTTCATTTTCTTTTTGTTTTCTCCTCTCAATGTTGTAATTTTTTTATTTCTTTTACTATACTTTTTTCATCTACTTTATATATTTCTTCTAATTCTTCAACTCCACCATGTCTTATAAATTCATCAGAATATGCATAACTTTTTATCTCTATATCTTCTAATTTTTCGTCTATTATTAGTTCCTTAATAGCTGTTGCTAGTCCATTAATTATTGTTCCATCTTCTATTGTTATTACATTTTTAGTTTTTGTTATTGATTTTTTTATTGTTTCTTTATCTAATGGTTTTAAAAATCTAGCATTTATAACTTCTGCTTGTATATTTTCTTTACTTAAATCATCTGCTATTTTCATTGCTCTTGCAACTGTTTTTCCAATTGATATTATTGTTAGTTCTTGTCCTTCTTTTAGTATTTCCGCTTTTCCAAATTCTATTTTTTCATGCTGATTAAATTTATAACTGTCTTCTCCTCCTCTTGGATATCTTATAACAACAGGCTTTTTCAAATTAATGGCAAATTCTAGCATATCTTCTAATTCTTTAAAATCTTTTGGAGCTAAAATTGTTAAATTTGGAACTAATCTAAAAAATGCCATATCAAGAGTTCCTTGATGTGTTTCACCATCTGCTCCTACTATTCCTGCTCTATCTACACACATAACCACAGGTAAGTTTTGCATTGCTATATCATGTATAACTTGGTCATAACATCTTTGATAAAAAGATGAATATATTGGGACTACTGGAATCACTCCTTCTTTTGCCATTCCTGCTGCTAATCCTAATGCATGCTGTTCAGCTATTCCAATGTCAAAAAATCTATTAGGAAATTCTTGTGCAAAATTACTTAATCCTGTTCCATCTTTCATTGATGCTGTTATTGCTACTATTTTTTCATTTTCCTTCGCTAATTCTACTAATTTTTTACCAAATATTTTTGAATAATCTGGTTTCTTCTCTTTTTTACTTTTTCCTGTTTCTATATTAAAAGGTCCAGTTGCATGAAATTTGTCTGGATTTTCTTCTGCTATTTTATATCCTTTCCCTTTTTTAGTTAAAACATGTAATAATACTGGTCCATCTAATTCTTTTGTTATTTTTAACATTCTTTCAAGCTCTGCTTCATTATGTCCATCAACTGGTCCTAAATATCTGAAACCAATATCTTCAAAAAACATTTTTGGTATTATTAATTGTTTTATCCCTCTCTTTATTTTTTGAACAATCTTGACTATTGGCTTTCCTATCACTGGAATTTTCTTAATTACCCTTTTAGCTGAAATATTAGATTTTGTATATGTTTTTTTAGTTCTCAATTTACTTAAAAACATATTTAATCCACCAATATTTTTTGAAATACTCATTTCATTATCATTTAAAATAACTGTAATCCTAGTTTTACTATACCCTGCATCATTTAGAGCTTCTAATGCCATTCCACCAGTTAAAGCTCCATCACCTATAACTGCAATTACATTGTTAGTTTTACCTTCTATATCTCTTGCTCTTGCCATTCCTAATGCTGCTGAAATAGAAGTACTACTATGCCCTGTATTAAAACAATCCGCTTCAGATTCACTTGTTTTTGGGAAACCAGCTATACCATCTAATTTTCTTAGAGTTTTTAGCTGTTTTCTTCTTCCTGTTAAAATCTTATGTACATATGTCTGATGTCCAACATCCCATACTATTTTATCTTTAGGCAAATCAAATACACTATGTAATGCTATTGTTAGTTCCACTACTCCTAAATTTGATGCTAAATGTCCTCCATTTTCTGAGACTGTTTGTAATATGTATTCCCTTATCTCCTCTGCTAATTGCTTTTTCGCTTCATCATTTAACATTTTCACATCTTCTGGTGAATTTATTTTTTCTAACATTTTAACAACCTTCCTTTAGGGGACGTTCCTTCAATCCCTAATATTAGGGACAAAAGGGACGAACCTCCCCTTTTATGATACTAAAAGTATATCATAGTCTTGAATAGATTTCAATAACTCATACATTCATATTCAAAATTACAATATGAACAAATTCTGATTGTATGTTTTTTCTTGCTATTCTTGGCAATAAGCATATCTCCCTTCTTTTATAAATAATTTTTTAATTATATATTTTGAAAAATTTAACGATTTTTATAAAATACTACAAAATAACAATTTGATTAATAAAATAATATTATTTATGAATTTAGTTATTGAATTTAATTAGGTTATTTTTGAAAGTATAACATGGTTTTATGTAAAACGCAAGATGTATTTTAAATTTTTTCTAAATATGATTGATATTATAGTAAAAATCATATATTTCCTATAATGCAAAAAAATCAGGTGTCCTATTAGTTAGAACACCTTTAACTCAGGCTTTTTATTATTTATCCTCTTAAGGTCCGTCCCTTTAATCCCTAAAATTAGGGATTAAAGGAACGTCCCCTAATAACTACTTTGCCATCTTCTACACCTATTTTAGCTAATTTGTTTTTCTTTAAGTTTCCATCTAGAATTTCTTCTGCTAGTCTATCTTCTAAGACATTTTGTATTGTTCTTCTTAATGGTCTTGCCCCAAATGCTTTGTCTACTCCTTTTTTTGCGATAAGTTCTTTTACTTCTGGTTCTATTTCTATTTCTATTTTTTGTGTTTTTAATCTATTTGTGACTTCATTTAGCATTATATCTATAATTTGACTTATTTCTTTATCTGTTAATTTGTGGAATACTATTATTTCGTCTATACGGTTTATGAATTCTGGTCTTAGTTCTTTTTTTAATGCTTCCATTACTTCTTTTTTTGTTTCTTCATAGTCTTTTCTTTCTTTTTCTGATACTTCTGTTTCTGTGTTTGTAGTTGTGTTTTTGCTAAATCCTAATGATTTTTTGTCTGTTATTAGTCTAGCTCCTATATTAGATGTCATTATTATTACTGTATTCTTAAAATTGACTGTTCTTCCTTGGCTGTCTGTTAGACGTCCGTCTTCTAGTATTTGTAATAACATATTCATAACATCTGGATGAGCTTTTTCTATTTCGTCAAAAAGTATTACTGAATATGGTTTTCTTCTTATTTTTTCTGTTAATTGCCCTCCTTCGTCAAATCCTACATATCCTGGAGGTGAACCTATTAATTTAGATACTGAATGTGGTTCCATATATTCTGACATGTCTATTCTTATCATTGCATTTTCATCTCCAAATAAGCTTTCTGCTAATGCTTTTGATAACTCTGTTTTTCCTACACCTGTTGGTCCTAAGAATAAGAATGATCCTATTGGTCTTTTTGGGTCTTTTAGTCCTACTCTTCCTCTTCTTATTGCTTTTGCTACTGCTTCTACTGCTTCATCTTGTCCTATTACTCTTTCATGTAGTGATTTTTCTAAGTTTTTTAGTCTTTTATTTTCATCTTCTGTTATTTTTTTAGCTGGTATTCCTGTCCAGCTAGATATTACTTCTGCTATATTTTCTTCTCCTATATTTGTTACTATTTTGGTGTTTTTATTTTTCCATTTATTTTGTTCTTTTTTATATTTTTCTTTTAATTCT
>CAMMNR010000074.1 GCA_946498265.1 uncultured Clostridium sp.
AAAACTAGCATTTAGTCTTGGATTTCAAACTAGAATTTACTTTTGCAATTAACCATTCCGTGAAAAATATTGACAAATTTGTAAATAAATATATAATTATATGATGTAAGGAGGTATAAATATGAAAGCATATGTATGTAAAATTTGTGGATATATTCATTTTGGTGAAGAAGCTCCAGAAAAATGTCCACAATGTGGAGCAAGTAAAGATAAATTTGAAGAAAGAGTTGAAGATGGGGCAAAACAATATGCAGATGAACATAGAATAGGAGTTGCCCAAGGTCTAGATGAAGAAGTTGTAAAAGGATTAAAAGATAACTTTATGGGAGAATGTACAGAAGTAGGAATGTACATTGCAATGAGTAGACAAGCTGATAGAGATGGATATCCAGAAATTGCAGAAGCATTTAAAAGATACGCATGGGAAGAAGCAGAACATGCAGCAAAATTTGCAGAATTATTAGGAGATATAGTATATCCAGATACAAAGAAAAATGTTCAATTAAGAGCAGAAGCTGAATGTGGAGCTTGTAAAGGTAAAAAAGAACTAGCTACAAGAGCTAAAGAATTAGGATATGATGCTGTACATGACACAGTACATGAAATGTGTAAAGATGAAGCAAGACATGGAAAAGGTTTTGAGGGATTATTAAAAAGATATTTTGAATAATTTAAAAAAATTAATAACAGACCAAAAAAAGAATTGCAATATATGTTGTAATTCTTTTTTTTATATACATAGGAAAGTTATAGTTTCCTATGTATAAAAAGCTACAATTGCTAGCACTTTGAGATTTTCTCCTTACAGTCGAAAAATGCTATTACATAAAAAAGCTTTACTAACAAATATACACAAATTTATATAAAAAAGCATAAAATATAGTAAAACTTAAGAGGAGAAATGTAGTAAAAATTATAATTTTTTAATCAGATTAATATCAGAGAAAGGAGAATAATAAATTATGGAAATTTTACTTATATTTTTTGCTTTACCGCTAGCTACAATAATAATATCAATAGCGTTACAAAAAATTTTTAAATGTCCGATTTTGGTGGCGGCGATAATTTTTGTAATATTTTTGATAGTGACATTCATTGTAAATAATTTGATAGTTCTAGTTTTAGCGATTATTTATGCAATAATAAGTTTTATAACGGCATTGATAGTAAGTATCATTTGTAGGCTAACAAATAGAAGTTGTCAAAATAATTGTAGAAGTAATAGAAATAGTAATAATTGCAATATGTGTAACTGTAATTGTAACTGCAATTGTAATAATACATCAAATGATTTACTTACTATAAGTAGTCAATGTTGTAATTCGAATAATGGTGACATACTGACAATAAGTAGTAATGATTTGAACGGTAATTGTAATGATTTATTAACAATCAGTAGCAATTGTAATAATAGTTGTAATAGAACAAATAGAACAAGTCGAAACAATGTTAATTCAACTTCCATCGACGGATTAGTTACATTAGGAGGAAATGGAATAATAGACGATAATAATGAATGTAACTGCAATTGTAATAATTCAAATAATCAAGTATCAGCAAGAGTAAATGTAATTCCAAATTCTAATACTAATGGAAGAACAGGCTGTATATGTGGAAGATATAGAAGAAGATAAGAAAAATATATAAAATTTATTATAAGTAACTACTAAGCCCTAGTATTATTTGATTTATCAAATAATACTAGGGCTTAGTAGTTATAATGAGAATTTTTAAAAAGTAGACTACTATTGAAAAAATGTAAAAAATATGATAATATATAATCCATCAAAAGAGAGGAAAGTGTATTATGATAGATATTATATTAGAAACAATTATAGACAGTATTAAATTATTACCATTTTTATTTATAACATATTTAATAATGGAATATATAGAACACAAAACAAAAGAAAAAACAAAAGAAACAATAAAAAAATCAGGAAAGATAGGGCCGTTAGTAGGAAGTATTTTAGGAGTTTTTCCTCAATGTGGTTTTTCTGTTTCTGCAACTAACCTATATGCAGCAAGAGTAATAACTTTAGGAACTCTTATATCAGTTTATCTATCTACTTCAGACGAAATGTTACCAATATTTATTTCTGAAGCAGTTTCAATAGATGTTATATTAAAAATATTAGGAATAAAGGTATTAATAGGTATGATTGCTGGATTTGCTATAGATTTTGTTTTAAGATTAAGAAATAAAGACAAAGAAGAAGAAAAAATAGTAGATTTATGCGAAAAAGACCATTGTCATTGTGAGAATGGAATAATAAAATCTTCATTAAAACATACTTTAAATATATTTATTTTTATATTAATAATATCATTAATAATGCATATAGCTATTCATTTAATAGGAGAAGATGCAATAGCAAGTATAATTTTAAATAAGCCAATTATAGGTCCAATAATTGCAGGATTGATAGGTCTGATACCAAATTGTGCAGCATCTGTTATACTTACACAAATGTATCTAGAAAATTTAATTTCAGCAGCAACTATGATGTCAGGATTATTGGTTGGTGCAGGAGTTGGACTAGCTGTGTTGTTTAAGACAAATAAAGGAATAAAAGAAAATTTAAAAATTGTTGGATTATTATATGTAATAGGTGTAATTTCAGGAATAATTTTGGAATTTCTTGGGATAATGAATTTTTAGGTTTAGAACAATAGAGGGTTTTCTTTAACATTTTACATAAAAAATAGAAGTGGCATATTCATATGCCACTTCTATAGAATTTTAACCATTATTTTTTTTTCTAAAATTAACAATTATAGCATCCTCATTATCAAACAAATACTTAGAATCTGTAGTGTCTGTTTGAACTGGATTTATTTCATCTCTTTCATCTGTAAAATCTATATTCTTAAAATCAAATTTTTTCTTATTATAGTTTTCATCATCTTCAGTAGCAGTTGTCACACTATCTGAATATTTACCAAAATCAAAAGATTTAATCTTATGAGGTTCTTTATATTTAGTCTCCAAGTAGCTTAAAGTACCAGGACCTATCATCGGTTTTCCATTATCCCCTCTTATTTTGTAAACACATCCTTTAGTTGGAAGATTTTGTAGTTTTCCTGGTTTAAAATAATCTACCCAAGCCCATTCTACGCTAGATACCTTTGAATCATATTCTAATTTACCCATATCCATAGATTTACCATATTTCCATTCTCTCTTTTTACCAAATTCTTTTCCCCACCATTCAATTTCATCAAATTCGGCATGACCAGTAAATATTTTATTAGCACAATTTGCTAATATGACAGTTCTATAGTTTTCTCTAGAATTTGGTGTTTCTAATTGTGATAGACTTTGTGTTGAAATAGTTGTGGCAATTTTATATTTTCTGTACATTGTAAATATAGGTTCTGTGGCTTTGCAAATGAAATCAGGAAATTCATCAATATATAAAAAGTGAGGAATTCTTGATTTTTCATTTCCAGGTCTTCTTAAAACAGCATTTTGCATTGCGATTAAGAAGAATAATCCAAATGCTTTATGACTTTTAGCTCCTAAATCTCCTCGTCTTGTACAAATAAAAGTAATATCACCATTAGCAAGCATTTTATCAAAATCAATATTATTATGCCTATTACACAAAATACTTTTTACTCCAGGAATACGTAATAAATTGTCTAATTGTGAAACTGAAGCAAAAACGTATTTTTCAGTTTCTTCTCTAGCTGAACCTGTTTTATAAAAATGTTTTTTGAAGTATGCTAATTGAATACTATATTTTTTGTTTAGTTCTTCATTATGAGCCAAAATTTCACACATTTTCTCAACTAAATCAAAATTTGTTAACATTTTTAGCATGTCTTCCATATTAGGAAGATTACCTTCATTCATTCTAGGATACATTTCTTTTAATAAAATAGCCAAGTTTTCTATAGCTTGAATTGAAACATCTTCTTTATATACATCTTGAGTTTCTGTATGTGCATTTGTGTACATTGCCTTTAATGCAGATGAAATTGTTATAGCAATTTTAGAAGGATCATCATATACAAAAGGATTTAATCCTATTGAATTTGCATTAGAAGGGTCTATTATATTATAATCTAATCCAAAATTTTTACAAACACTTGACATATGTTCAATTACTTCATAGTCAGGTGACATTAATGTTAAACCTAAATTTTTATATGTAATTTCATTAGATGAATCTAATATCATTTTCTTCATAAAAGTTTTAAAAACTGCTTCTTTACCACTTACAGGTGATAACATATTTAAGTTGAAATTTTTGTTTAAGTAATCATTATCATATGGTTTATTTAAGGTAGCAATTTTTGTTTTTAAAGCTGTAAATCCTAATTCTTTAGAAACCTCTCTAAAGAAAAATTTTCTTTCAAAATCTCTTGCCATTAAAGGTTCATAGATTAGAGAAGTCTTACCACTTCCAGAACCTCCACATACAAGTAGAGATTGATACCTTGATGATTCAGGTATAGTTATATTTTTTCCTGTTTCACCATCATAACAAAGATATACTTCGCAAGTGTATGGACCATGCCCAGCTTTTTTGTCAGCTAAACTAATTCCTCCATAATCCCAAATAGAACGGAATTCGTCTGGTGTATCATTAATTTCAAAGTATAGCTTTTTGAAAAATGGATATATAGTAACTAATGGTAAATATAAAGATATACTAATCATAGCTGGTGTTACTAAATCAGAAAAATCTGTAATTATTTCTACATAATTTGGAACTGACAGCAATAATAACCATACACCCATATTAAGCCATTGAGTAAACATAGATAGTGCAATTATATATAAGCCAATGGCATAAATATAAAATAATGTTACCTTATGAGCTTTTGAAGTTGAAAACTTTGAAGGACCTGAAAACAAATATGCAAAAATAGGACATGCTAGTGCAAAAGTGTATTGAATAGGTCCCCAATATGAATATGAAACACCTGTAAATATCATAAGTAACATTTCAACAATTCTATCTACAGCTAAATATACAGAAACTAATGTTAAAACATATGTAGCAAATGTATTTCTATCTGTATTTAGTACTTTTAAAAATTTATCAATGTATTTCATTAAAAAAACCCTTTCACTAATTATTATTATACATATATATTATCCTATAAAATGACGAAAAAAACAAGGGGTTTAAGCAAAAAAATAAGGTTTTTACTGAATAAAAAAGAATAAAGTGAATATAATAAATAGAAATTACCATAAAAAGGATGGATATTTATTAACTAAAAGTTGTATTACATAAAAATTAAATCCCATGAAAAGTAAATATATATATATGGAGGCTATTTATGATAGAAGAATATAGAAAAGAAGAAAAAATAGTAGAAAAAACTGAAGTAGAGAAAGAAATTGAATTAGTAAAAAGTATAATAAAAACAAGAGAAGAATTAAAATCTGCAAATAAAAATTTTGAATATGCGGAAGATGATTTAGTAGATTATTATACTTATCAAATAAAAGCAAATCAAGCAAAGTTAAATTATTTAATAAAATTGGCTAAAACTAAAGGTATTGTAGTAGATATGATAAATGATATAAAATTAAAACTTTTGGATGAAGATGAACAAGCTGTTTAAATAAATTTAGAATTTTGAACTGAAATAATAATGATATTAAGGAATATTTGTCCTATGACAAGCATACAAATTGTAATAATAGAATTATTTCATTGGAGGAAGTTGAATGAATGAAAATATTATTACATATTTAGCTTGTATATGTTTTATTTTTTTAATAGGTAAAATTTTTATCGTACCATTGAAAAAAATAGTAAAATTAATTTTAAATTCTATATTAGGTGGATTAGCAATATATTTGATAAATTTGATTGGTGCAAATTTTGGTTTTCATATAGGATTAAATATTTTTACAAGTATACTGATACGGTTTATTAGGATTGCCAGGAGCAGTTTGTATTATTGTAATAAAATTGTTAGTTAGCTAATAGATTTTTGAAAAAATTTATATCTAAAGATAATATATGAAATTTTATAAAAATACGAATGTGAATGAAATTATATTAGAAATTATTAAAATAGCTAATAGGAGAATCTCAAAACTTGTTTTTGAGAGGTGCCTATTAGCTATTTTTAAAATTTCTTTATGATGTAATGTTAACCGAGTATTTTCATAAAATTTCATATATTATCTTTGTAGAATTATATTTTGGTTTTTATGAAGTTTTATATATTATTTTTGATTATATATTAAATAAAAAGTTAATACTAACTATTCTACTGTTACAGATTTCGCAAGATTTCTAGGTTTATCAACATCTAATCCTTTTTCCTTTGATATATAATAAGCAAATAGTTGTAAAGGAATAACAGACAATATAGGAGATACAAAAGGAGTAGTTTCAGGTATTTGTACTACAAAATCAAACATAGAAGTATCAATATTTTGATTTGTTACAACTAATGTTTTTGCTCCACGTGTTATTATTTCTTGTATATTGCTGACAGTTTTTTCAACTAATTTAGGATCTGTCATGATACCAACAACAGTAACATCATTTTCTATTAGAGCAATTGCACCATGTTTTAATTCTCCAGCAGCATAGCTCTCAGAATGAATGTATGAAATTTCTTTTAATTTCAAAGAACCTTCTTTTGCTACTGCTTCGTCAATACCTCTACCTAAGAAGAATATATCTTTTTCTTGATAAACTTTTTTAGAGAAATCTTTTATATCAGAAGATAATTCCAAAGTTTTTTCTATTTTCTTAGGCAATTCTAAGATTTCTTTCTTTAATGAAGAAATATCTTTAGAATTCAATCCTAAAATTTCTGCAAAGTATATAACTAAAATTACTAATAAAACTACTTGAGAAGTGTAAGCTTTTGTAGAAGCTACAGCAATTTCAGGACCAGCATGAGTATATATAGAATAATTGGCTTCTCTTGTTAAAGAACTACCTATAACATTAGTTATTGCAAGAGTTGTAGCTCCTTTTTCATTGCATAATTTTAAAGCTGCAATAGTATCAGCAGTTTCTCCAGATTGAGAAATAAATATGCATAAAGATTTTTCATCGACTAAAGGATCTCTATATCTAAATTCAGAAGCAATATCAACTTCAGTGTGTATTTTGCAAAGTTTTTCAATTGCATTTTTTCCAGCAAGCCCAGCATGCATAGCTGTTCCACATGCTATAATATATATTTTATTAAATTTAGATAAAAATTCTCTTGTAAAATTCAATTCATCGAATTCACATTTTGAATCTTCACAAAATCTTGAACCTATAGTTTCTCTAATTGCATTAGGTTGTTCATAAATTTCTTTTAGCATAAAATCTTCAAATCCTTCTTTTTCGGCACTTGAAGCATTCCACTCAATAGTTTGAGTATTTTTTTGTATAGGATTTAAGTCTTTATCATAAAATTTAGCATCATCTCTTGATAATAAAACAAATTCAAAATCATTTAATAAATAAAAATTCTTTGTAAAAGAAAGTATAGCTGGAATATCAGAAGAAATATAGTTTTCATTTTCTCCCTTTCCAATAACTAGAGGACTATCTTTTCTTACAACAATCATGTTATCAGGATAATCGTTGCAAATTACTTCAATTGCATAACTTCCTTTTAAATCATTACAAGCACTTTTAACAGCTCTTAAAAATTTTAAATTATCATTATTATCTTTTGAGTAATAATAATGAATTAAATTAGGTATAACTTCAGTATCTGTTTGAGAATAAAATTTATATCCATTATCAGATAAAAAGTTTCTTAATTCATTATAATTTTCAATAATACCATTATGTACAACACTAAAGGTTTTTGAATTATCCATATGAGGATGTGAATTTTCTTTAGAAGGTTTTCCATGAGTAGCCCATCTAGTATGAGCTATACCAATAGTTCCTTCTAAATCATCAATACCTTTTAAATTATATAGATTTTTTACTCTTCCTTTGTCTTTCATAATAGATATGCCAGATTTCTCAATAGTAGAAATACCAGCAGAGTCATATCCTCTATATTCTAATCTTATAAGACCATTAATTAAAATAGGACTAGCTTTTTGTGTCCCAATGTAACCTACAATTCCACACATTGTGATTCCTCCTTAAATAAATATATTTTGGAATTGAAAGAATTATAATGCTTAATATATTAATATTTGTTACAATATCACTATTGATTTTTGATTAATACTATTGACTTTAAGCTAGAGCCACTAAAGCATCCGCCGAATATTCGATAACTTTAGACCTCGTCAACACAAGTAAATGTGTTCTGGCGCTTGGTGATAAACTCCTTTCTTTATAAATTTAATTCTTTTTAATTCTTTCAATTTTACTTTATTATATTACAATAAAAAATTTAAAGTGACAAGTCCTAATCAAAATTTTTGATATAATTTTTTATAAAACAAGGAAAACTATGTATTTGCGATTTTTAAAAATCTTTTGTAACTATTCAGAGGTAGAAAAAAGTTATTCATAAAAACAGAGAAAATAAA
>CAMMNR010000075.1 GCA_946498265.1 uncultured Clostridium sp.
GACAAAAATTTAAGCCTTGATTTCAAGACTTTCAAAGGATATTTTTATTAAAAAATGTCAAACTACGGAAAGTGACAGGAATAAAGTTGTTTTATTAAAAAATATAAATTTAAGTTGAAAAAATTTTTAAAGTATATTATAATAAAATTGTAAATATATAAATTTTATAAAGGAGTTTATTATGAGTGAAATAAGAGATTTACATGAACAAATTAATAATATACAAAAAATGTTAATAAAAAAGAGACTAGAACATTTAGTTTCAATAAAAGGAACTGATGAATATGACATGGATGATGAAAGATTGTTTGATAGTGATGATTTTGCTATATTAATGCAATTAGCACAAAAGAAAGGTTTAAGTGAAGGTAGTGGATATATACAATATATGCAAGAATTTGATTATGATGAATTTTCAGAAAATGTTGTAATGAAAATAAATGGTCAATTATTTGAATTTTCTCATGATAGTTCAAACTTGTTTGACTCTAGTGCATTAACAAGCGAACCAAGTATAAATACAGATGGTTTAGTTGATATTAACCTTGATGAATTACTACAAATTGATTCTCAAATAGTACAAGAAGTACCAATAAGTGAATTGGTGGAAGAACTTAAATCAAAAAGAAAAGAATTTATGACTCTAAAATTGGCAAAAGGAATAAAAGATATACAGAGTGGCATAGAGCCTTCAAGCGATAGTAATTTATCAATATATCGTGAAGCAGATGAATTAAATGATATGTTATGGGATGCAGGTTTAAAAGAAAATGCAGACTATATTAGAAAATACCATATTGTTAATAATAAGTTTATGACAGATAAAAATCCAATGACAGTATATATGAGAATTGGAGATAATATAATTAGATATGATGAAAAAGAGGGAAGAATATCACGAGAAACATCTATACAAGAGTTAGAAGAATATTTTAAAGATGATGATATAAATAGTGTAATTGAAGAAGAAAAATCAATTACTAGGCAACCTTTAAGAAGAGAGTTTATGGAAGAACCAGAGAAATCTCAATTAATAGCCCTAACACCTATTGATTTAGAACAATTAGGAATTTCTACCCTTTTAACATATGGTATTGAAGAAACAGATACCTTTAAAAATGCTATAGTTGAAATGACGGAGGGTTCAATTGATATAAATGTAAGTGGATTAAGACAAACTGGAAATATGGTGCAGAGTGCAACTCAAGATATAGAAATAAAACCAGAAGAACAACAAAAATAAATACGGAGGAATAAATGATAGATATAAGATTAAGTGAGGCTATTACAGAAGTATTGGAAATTTTAAAAAATGCAGATAATACATATATGGAAAAATTACCAGAAAAGTTTAAAAAGTTTTTAAATGATAATAAATCAACTTCGTATATTCCTGAAATTGATTTTAGTAAAGAATTGAAAGATTTAAAAATTAGGAAAGAAACAAAAGAATTGTTAGGAATAATGTATTTAAATTATTGGAGCAATGATGAAGAAAAAAAAGAGTATGTTAAATTATTAAGTGAGAATGAAAAGAAATATCAAGAAGAATTAACAGAAAAATATAATCCAGATAATTTATTTAAAAAGACAGCTAAGCAAGATGATATAAATGAACAAGTTGTTACAAATGAAGTTGCAATTATAAAATATGAAGAATCATTGTTAAAAAAAATATGGAATAAAATATTAAGTATATTTAAAAAATAATTTAAGTGTGATTGATTTTTATATCAATCGTCAAGAGAGCCAAAAAGTTGTAGATAACTACTTCGTTGGCACCATGTATTTATAAATTATAAAAACGTGTATAATTAAACAAGATACCGTCAAACTATTTTCTAGTTTAGCGGTATTTTGTATATAAAATAATAGTTAAAAACCTTTTAACAATTACCATTCTTTTTTATAATTTATCAATTCCATAAAATATCCGGCCAAGCAAAAAGGAGCCAAAATAAATGCATATAATAAAATATAAACAATAAATGCTAAAAAGTTTCTTTTTTCCAATTTACAGTTAATTTCTTTAAGCATATTTTTTCTTCTAATTTCAATCAATAAGCAAAGTAGCAAGCCAAATGGAATTACAAGTAAAGATATCCAACCAATTAATAGTGGGTTACCTAAAGCTAAGAAAATCAATCCAAGTGGTACAAAAATAAGAAGTGCAAGGTCTATAAAAGGAAAAAAGATATTCAAAAATATTAAAAATTTAGATTTTAAACTCATATTTTTTGATTTGAATATTTTTACTTTTTTAAAACCTTCAATCATACCTCTAGCCCATCTTTTTCTTTGTTTACCTAAATCTTTAAATTTTTCTGGAACTTCAGTATAAGCAATTGCATTTTTTGAAAAATTGGTTTCATAACCTTTACTTAATAATTGCCAAGTTAAAAAAATATCTTCTCCTACACAGTTTTCCCAACCACCAATTTCTTTTATAATTTTAGTTTTATAAGCACTGAAAGCACCTTGTGCGACCAATGTTGAATTATAATTTCCTTGAACAAATTTAACACCAAATATACCTAAAGTATAATCCCATTGTTGTAATTTTGTGATAAAACTTTTTTTTGCATTTTTAACAAATAGGCATCCTGCTGTTGCTGCGGTTTTTTTATTTGAAGTAGTTAATTTATTCATAATGTTTCTTATAGCTAAAGGATGCAAAATAGTATCACCATCGATAGTAATAGTATAATCTGTATTAACTTTTTGTAATCCCTTATTAAGAGCGGCAGCTTTTCCATTATGCTCTGATTCTATAATATTTATATTTAAATTTGGCTTAATTGATTTGAGTAATTCTAATGTTCCATCTGTTGAACCATCATCTATAATATTTATATAAATATTTCCACAATATTTTTGCTTTTCAATTGATTCTAAAGTTTCTTCTATTGTTTTTTTGGCATTATATACTGGAATTAAAATAGTAACATCTTCTTCTTTTTTGTTATATGATTTTTTATTTTTCTTATTAAATAATAAACTAATAAAATTAAATACATAATTAAATCCAGGAATTATAGCTACAAATGTTACCAAATAAATTGCCAAAAAATATCCTAAATAACATGCTATATCATTAATCCAATTGATATTTATGCATATTGAACAGATAAGACACAATAATGCAATTATAGCTGATATTAAAAACATTTCAATCACCTCATATTATCATATGAAAATGTTAAAAAATGGTGAAGAGTGTCAAAAAATATCAAAATATAATATGATAAATAGAGGTGAATATTAAATTGAATATAAAAAAGAAAATAATAATAATATTTTTAATAGTTATTGTCATTTCGATTGTTATAGGATTTATTTATAAACAATATAAATATAAACAAAGAAATGATGTAAAAATTCCTGTATTGCTTTATCATAATTTTGTAACAATAGTTCCTGAGAGTGACCCAGATAATTTTAATTATATAAATACACCAGAAAGTTTTGAAGAAAATGTAAAAACATTTTTAGAAAATGGCTATACAATAATATCTATGAAAGAATTAAATGATGCCAATGCTGGAAAAAGTGAACTTCCTGCTAAACCTATTATTATAACTTTTGATGATGGATATTATAGTAATTATGAGTATATCTATCCAATCTTGAAAAAATATAATGTAAAAGTATCTATTTTTATAGTAACTGATAAAATCGGTCAAGAGATAGATGGAATAAAATATTTAGTATGAAAAACTTCAAAATATATCTTGACAAATCAAAAAAAACCTATTAAACTATATAAACTGTTAGGAGGCTAACAATATGGAAAGGGAAGAAATAGGAAAATCAGTACAAAAGTTGTCAAGAAAAATCAAGAGAACATTAGATGAAACATTTCTTAATTATGGAATAACAGGAGTACAGGCAAGTATATTAAAATTTATACACAAAAAATCACAAAGTCAAAAAGTATATGCAAGAGATATAGAAATCGAATTTGATATGAGAAGAGCAACAATAGCAGGAATATTGCAACTAATGGAACAAAATAAGTTGATAGTAAGAAAATCTGGAGAAAATGATTGTAGATTAAAAGAAATAATATTGACAGATAAAGCAAAAGAAATAATACAGAAATTAGATGTTGCAATAAAAGAAGTAGAAAAAAAGTTAACAATAAACATATCAAAAGAAGAAATTTCAAACTTTTTAAATACAATAGAAAAATTGTCAAAAAATTTAGAAAATTAAATCTCAATAGGGATATTTCTTAATGAGACATTATTTATTGAAAATGTCTCATTAAGAAACGTCCCTGATGAGACAGGAAGAAAGGAGAAAAAAATGTTTAAAAAACTAGCTAAATATGTTAAAGAATACAAAAAATCAGCAATATTGACACCTATATTTGTAATATTAGAAGTTGTAATGGAAGTAATAATTCCGTTACTAATGGCAAAAATTATAGATGTTGGAATACAAAATGGTGATGTAAAATACATAGTAGAAGTAGGAGGATTATTAATAGTATCTGCAATTCTATCATTAACATTTGGAATGTTATCAGGAAGATTTGCAGCAAAAGCGTCAGCAGGATATGCAAAAAATTTAAGAAAAGAAATGTTTCATAAAGTTCAAGATTATTCATTTGAAAATATTGACAAATTTTCTACATCGAGTTTAGTAACTCGTATGACAACTGATGTTACAAATGTGCAAATGGCTTTCCAAATGATTATAAGAATATTAGTTAGAGGACCTATCATGTTAATATTTGCATTATTGATGGTAATTTCAATAAGTGCAAAACTATCATTAATATTTTTTGTAGCAATACCAGTATTAGGAGGAATTTTATTCTATATAGCAAGAAAAGCGCATCCTAATTTTGAAAGAGTATTTAAAAAATATGATAAATTAAATAGAGTAGTCCAAGAAAACGTAAGTGCAATTAGAGTTGTAAAAGCATATGTAAGAGAAGAGCATGAAGAAGAAAAATTCAAAGAAGTAAATGGTGAAGTTTATGATAACTTTAAAAAAGCAGAAAAAATAATAGCATTTAATGGACCAGTTATGCAATTTACAATATATACATGTATAATATTAATTTCTTGGATTGGTTCACAACTTATTGTTGGTGGAGAAATGGGAACAGGAGAATTATCAAGTATTATTACATATGCATGGCAAATATTATCAAGCTTAATGATGTTATCATTTGTTTTTGTTATGATAATCATGGCACAATCATCAGCAGAAAGAATTTTAGAAGTTATTGAAGAAGAGCCAACAATTAAGGATAAAGAGGAACCTATAAAAGAAGTAAAAGATGGATCAATTAAATTTGAAAATGTAAGTTTTAGATATGGCGATGAGGAAGATAAAGACAATTTTGCATTAAGAGATATTAATTTAGAGATAAAAGAAGGAGAGACAATAGGAATAATAGGTGGAACAGGAAGTTCTAAATCAACATTAGTTCAATTAATTCCAAGACTTTATGATGTAACAAAAGGTACAATAAAAATTGGAGGAATTGATGTAAGAGATTATGACATAGAAAGTCTAAGAGATGAAGTAGCAATGGTTTTACAAAAAAATGTACTATTCTCTGGAACAATTGCAGAAAATCTAAGATGGGGAAAGAAAAATGCTGACCAAGAAGAATTGGAAGAAGCATGTAAATTGGCTCAAGCAGATGGATTTATAAAAGAATTTCCAAGCAAATATGATACAGTATTAGACCAAGGAGGAACAAACGTATCTGGAGGTCAAAAGCAAAGAATTTGTATTGCAAGAGCAATATTAAAGAGACCAAAAATCTTGATATTAGACGATTCTACAAGTGCGGTAGATACTAAAACAGATGCATTAATTAGAAAAGCATTTAGAGAAAAAATACCAAATACAACAAAAATAATAATTGCACAAAGAGTATCTTCAATAGAAGATGCAGATAAAATAATAGTTTTAAATGAAGGAAAAATTGATGGAATAGGAACATCAGAAGAATTATTAAAAATAAATGAAATATATAGAGAAGTATACGAATCACAAACGAAAGGAGGAGATGAAGATGCAGAATAAAAAAGGCAGTAAAGGAAAAACAATAAAAAGACTTCTAAAATATGTAACAAAAGGATATAAACTTCAATTGGTTGTGGTATTAATAAGTATAATAATAAGTGCATTAGTTGGAGTTTTAGGAGTACAATTTATAAAATACTTAATAGATGACTTCATCACTCCACTTATAGGAAGTCAAAATCCAGACTATACATCATTATTAAATGTAATAATGGTAATGGGAGTAATATATTTAGTAGGAGTAATTGCAACATATATATATAATAGGTTAATGATAAATATATCACAAGGTGTATTAAATGAAATACGTGGTGAAATGTTTAATCATATGCAAAAATTACCAATAAGATATTTTGATAGTCGTACACATGGTGATATAATGAGTACATATACAAACGATGTTGACACATTAAGACAAATGCTAAGTCAAAGTATTCCACAAGTATTTTCTGCATGTGTATCAATGGTAGCAGTATTATCAGCCATGTTTGCAACAAATATCTATTTAACACTAGTAGTACTTGCAATGGTAATTTTAATGATATTTGTATCAAGATATCTAGGAGGAAATAGTTCAAGATTTTTCGTAAAACAACAAGAAGATATAGGAAAAGTAAATGGATATATTGAAGAAATGATGGAAGGACAAAAAGTAGTAAAAGTTTTTAATTATGAAGAAGAATCAAAAAAGAAATTTGATGACTTAAATGAACAATTATGTGATAGTATGACAAAAGCTAATATGTATGCAAATATTTTAATGCCATGTATCATGAATATTGGAAACTTAGGATATGTTTTAGTAGCAGTAATCGGAGGAATATTATCAGTAAATGGACTTTTAACAATAGGAAGTATAGCAGCATTTTTACAATATGTAAAAGCATTTACAAATCCATTAGGTCAAGTATCACAACAAATGAACTCAATTGTTATGGCATTAGCAGGAGCTGAAAGAATATTTGAATTGTTAGATGAAGAAGTAGAAGAAGATGAAGGATATGTAACACTTGTAAATGCAAAATTAGAAAATGGAAAAATAGTAGAAAGCAAAGAGAGAACAGGAATGTGGGCATGGAAACATCCACATCAAGATGGAAGAATTACTTATACAAGACTTCGTGGGCAAGTGGAATTTGAAAATGTACAATTTGGATATGAGGAAAATAAAAGAATATTACATGATATAACATTATCAGCAAAAGAAGGTCAAAAAGTTTCATTTGTTGGAGCAACAGGAGCAGGAAAAACTACAATTACAAACTTAATAAACAGATTTTATGATATTCAAGAAGGAAAAATAAGATATGACAGAATAAATATAAGAAAAATAAAGAAAGACGATTTAAGAAGATCATTAGGAATGGTATTACAAGATACTAGTTTATTTACAGGAACAATTAAAGATAATATAAGATATGGAAAACTAGATGCAACAGATGAGGAAGTATATGAGGCAGCAAAATTATCAAATGCAGATAAATTTATAAAACACTTACCTAATGGTTATGACACAATGATAACTGGAAATGGAGAAGGTTTATCACAAGGACAAAGACAATTGCTTTCAATTGCAAGAGCAGCATTAAATAATCCACCAGTATTAATATTAGATGAAGCAACTTCAAGTATTGATACAAGAACAGAAAAAATAGTTCAAGAAGGTATGGACAAATTAATGAAAGGAAGAACAGTTTTTGTAATAGCACATAGACTTTCTACAATTAAAAACTCTGATTTAATTATGGTGCTAGACCATGGTAGAATTATTGAAAGAGGAAATCATAATGAATTGATTGCTAAAAAAGGCACATATTATGGACTTTACACAGGAGCAATTGAGATTGATTAGGGTTGAAAAATAATTACAATCAGTAAAAATGGTAATTTTTGCTAATATATTAATGATGAAATTGTAGAAATTACTGAGACAGATGCTAACAATAATTAAAAAGGAAAAGAGCCAGAAGGCACTTGCTTTCTAGCTCTTATTCTTTTTGTTAATTACAAAAAATATGCTATATCATGCATATCAAGAAAATCTTTAACTTCTTTTTTTACTACTGAGGTAGCTTTTTTGGTAAAACTGAGCCGTTCGTCATAATCGATAACGGCAACAGTTTCCTGTAAAAGATTTTTGACGGTGATATAACCGCTTTGGTGAATTGAATAGGTATATTTTTCTGTCATAATACCTGTCCTTTCTGCTTATACATAAGCTGAAACAAGAGTATTACTACTCTTCAACACACCACCTAAGTGGCTAAGGTTATATAATAATATAACATAATATTGTGCAGATGTCAAAAAAATGCAAAGAGAAACAGGACTAAAGATTAAATAGTTATATTTTTTGCTTATAATTGAGATTTTATT
>CAMMNR010000076.1 GCA_946498265.1 uncultured Clostridium sp.
ATATTTTTTCAAATTTATTCATTCGAGCCATAGCGAGGTACGAGCTATTTAGTACTATTGTTATGACAAGAGCTATTAATGTGATACCTTTTCTGTTGTTTTTTAATTTAAGATTTAATTTTTTCATAAATTTCATTCCTTTCTTTTTCTTTTGATTTCTCAAAATTATATTATCATAAATGAAATTACTTTGCAAGTAAAAATGGGTGCATATTTTAAAAGATTTGTATTATAAAATACTTGCAAAGGAGGTAAGTTCATGAATAAATTGAAAATACCAGAAAATCATAGTGGAGTTAGTAAAACTCTTAGATTACCAGAAAATATAGTAGAAGATATACAAAATCTTGCTAACCTTAAAAATTTATCATTTAATAAAGTTGTAATATCTCTACTTGAATTTAGTTTAAATAACTTGGATGAAGAAGATAAAAAAGAATTAGAAAAATTACAAAACTAATTTATTTAAAGATAGATGTATGTCTATCTTTTTAAAGTAAATGTAATTATTGTATCATTATCTAGATATAATAATATTTTATCTTTTTCATTTTTAATTTTATAAATTTGATTTAAGTTGATTTTTATATAAACATTAGAGTCTTTATCTTCTACATTTAAAATATCATTTTTAACAAAATAGGTTAAAGTTTCAATGCAATAGGTACTTTCTAAAAATCCACTTTGTTTTACTATTATACTTTTTTCAATAAAGTTACTTAAAATTTTTTCTAATTGGTTATTTATATTATTATTCATAAACTATCTCCATTCTAATAAAATTAATATAATATTATTTTTACAATTTTTATTTTTTATTATACTATATTTATATATTTTAATAAAAATTGTTAAGATGGAGAAAATACATTTAAAAGTGTTAACACTTACAAATATAACATAGAAAAATAATAAAATCAATACATATATTATAAAAAACTAGAATAGGAGATAGATATATGTCATTGATTGTAAAATTTAATGGAAATATGAATGTAATAGGAAGATTACTAAAAGAATATAGAGTAAAACAAAATATTTCTTATGAACAATTAGCTAGTAAACTTGAATTAATGGGAATTAGTATTCACAAACAAAGTATATATGATATTGAAAATAATAAAAGAACAGTTAAAGATTATGAGTTATTTGGTATAGCATATGTTTTAGGAATAGATGTTAATGATTTATTAGAAGATATAAAGAAAGAATATAAATAAATTTTAAAGGCAAACAAAATTATTTGCCTTTTTCAAATTTTTTATTATCAAAGTGTTTTACAAAATTATCTACCAAATTTTTTAAAGTGTTTTTTGAAAAATCAAATAAGATACTAACATATTCAAAAGTTTTATCAATATAGTCTTTTAATCTGTAATTTTCTTTTTTTAATTCTTGATTTTCATACTTTAAATTAGTATTTTCATTTTGTAGTTTTTCTATTTTCTGTATTGCAGTATATGATTTACTTAGTTGCAATTTTAATTTATTATTATATTTAATTAATTCTTTATTTTGTTGTAATATTAAAGATTTATCATTAGTATTTATAGGTTGTACTTGATTATTTGCTAATTCATATTTTATATTATCAAAATTAGTTATCTGTTTTAGGGTTTTGGTATCTATATGTTTTGTTCCTTTTGACTTTCCTCTTTCTAAATCAAAACCATTATCTGAAATATATTTATAGAAATTATCTTGTAATTGTCTATAACTATCTTTACCTTTCCAATATTCAGAACAAGCAATTTTATCTATTTGTTTTCCTGTATTTTTATCTAGTTTATGTACTACAGGAACAAATACTAAATGGAGATGAGGAGTGGTTTCATCCATATGTACTTTTGCAGATAGAATATATTTTTCTCCTAAGTTTTTATAACTTGCTACAAAATTGTAGGCAGTTTGAAAATATCTTTTTGTTTCTTTTTCTCCAATATTTTCAAAAAATTCTTTATCAGAAGTAATAATTAATTCACAAGCTACATTAGTTGTTTTTATAATTCTTCCTTGTAAGTTGTTTTCTTTTTGTAATATCTTAATAGCATTTAAGTAAGTAGTATTACATTGTTTTATTGAATAGTTTTTTATAGAATTATTTTTATTAATATCTTTATTTGAATAATTAGTATTTTTTCTTTCGTTATGTTTATATAGTCCTGCTAAATTTTCTTTTTTGTAATTAGCATTTCTAATAATTGCATAACTCATTGGCAATATTTCCTTTTCTTTTTAGCTAGTCTTCGAAGACTTACTTAAATTAAAATACCTCCTTTGATTTTTCTTTATAAAACTTTTTTTCAAGTTTCTAACATACTAGAAGCTCAGCAGAGCTTCTTCGTATGGTTAGGGAAAATTCTTTTCCCTAACAACCCTTTTTTGATGTAGAGTAAAATTTTAGCAATAATATCCTTGTATAAATTGTTTAAGTAAGGTATAATATTATTGTTAAATAATTTTTTAAAATTTGAGTGTCACTTTTAAAATTTGAGTGAATTTCTGTACTTTTTTGAGTGATTAATCATATTTTGTCAACATTTTTGTCAACAAAAGTGCAAAAAACGTTGATATATAGGGGTGGACTTTTGCCATCTCCACCAATGATCCCTTATATGAACACTGTCTACTATGTTGGTAGATTTGCTGTGAATATAAGGGAAAAGTTTGCTAAAATATATAAATAGTTAAGAAATTTACTCAGACCACAACAAGTTTCTGAGTAAAATCCAAATTACTCCAAGAATCATACTCATAACCAATAGAATAAACATTAGTAGCCCAAATATCTTTATCAAGCATAAGTTTCAAACTCTTATTAGAATTAGTATCAACAAACTTTTTAACAGAAGTAACAATATTAAGTTTAGGGTTAGCTTTTGCAACTTCTGAAATCAAATATTTACCACGTTCATTAAAGCCCAAAACTCTAACATAAGGTAAACACTTTTTAGAAATAGAAATATCTTTTTTTGTAACACCCAATAAAGAATACAATAAAATACGTTGTAATCTGGTAGAAGTATATCTTTTAGATTTAATAATATTTAAAAATTCAACAATACTATTGCAAGAATTTGTAGCATTTTTTATTGCAAATTCTAAACCTTCAGAAACATCAGCTAACTGAGCAATTTCACTAACACTCATTTTTCTCAAATTATATATTATTTCTTTCTCAAAAATTGTAATATCAGGAACAGTATGTCCAACTTTTATATTATCCATTAAAACAGAGTAACTGCTATCTGGTAACAATTTTTGTAAAATATCAAATCCTTTATTTTTAATAATATTTCTAATAGCAGTAGCACTCGCAATGTTTCCAGAAAAAGAAGTGTCATTATATTCAGATGCAAACCTAGGAATAGCTATAGGAGTGATATTACTATTAAACTTTTTCAAAGCCTTTAAATATTCAATTCCCAAAATATTATTAGGAGAAGAAATTACATTTGTAAGCTGTCTAATATTATTTAAATACATCATTAGGGCATTATCACGAGCTTTAGGATAAGATACTCCTTTACTCAACTCATGAGCTAAAAGCCCCTTATATTCTTTAGGTTCGTTATATAGAACTTCAGCAATCTTATCCAAAATACTAATATCTGAAGTTTCAGCACCAAATGAGATATAATCAACAACTTTTAAGGAATCTAATATTTTAATTGCACCTTCAGCAAAATTTTCGGCACTAGAAATTGAATAAAGCAATGGTAATTCAATAACAACATCAATGCGATTATTAAGAGCAATTTTAGTTTTAGACCATTTATCAATAATAGAAGTATTACCACGTTGAGTAAAATTACCAGACATAACAGCAACCGTATAATTAGAACCTGTAGCTTTTTTAGATTCTTCTAAATGATATAAATGTCCATTATGGAATGGATTATATTCTGCAATAACACCTAAAACTTTTCCCATTATTAGATATCCTCCTTTTTTTCATACTAATATTTACTTTTTAAACAAATAAATGATATAATCCAATTATAGAATATTTTTGCGATTTTTACAATATAGAACTATTTAAATTTGTAGCAAAAGTTTAAAATATAAATTGAAAAAGTGAGGTTGAAAATGGAAAAGGTTACAATATATACAGATGGAGCATGTTCTGGAAACCCTGGACCTGGTGGATGGGGAGCAATATTAATGTATAAAGAAAATAAAAAGGAAATTTCAGGAGGAAAAAAGGACACAACTAATAATGTGATGGAAATCACAGCTGTAATAGAAGGATTAAAACTATTAAAATATCCATGCGAAGTTGATTTATATAGTGATAGTGCATATGTTGTTAATTGTTTTAATCAAGGTTGGATATATAATTGGCAAAAAAATAATTGGAAAACAGCAAATAAAGAACCAGTAAAAAACAAAGAATTATGGGAAGAATTGTATGGCTTAACAAAAATACATAAAGTGAATTTTATAAAAGTAAAAGGTCATAGTGATAATGAATTCAATAATAGATGTGATGAATTAGCAAGACAAGCAATAAAAGAATTATAATTATTACATTTATATGACATAAACCAAAAACATTGAAAAAAAAATTTTTTTAATTTATAATAAAATTGTATGACATATGCAACAAAAAAATGTTGTAAAATAATTACAATTTTAATGAGTTAAAATTCATTTAAATAAAACAAAGTCACATCAGAATAAGGAGGAAAAATATGGAGACCTTTGCGGAATATATTTTAGATGAAAAAAATTTAGGCTCAAAAATGGAAATAGTATATTATTTATCAAAAAAAGCGAAAATATATTTTGATAAATCAGTAATATTCAAAACAGAATTATTAAGACTATTTTTAAATTATTCGAAAATAGAAGTTGGTAAAAATCTAATATTAACAGCATCATTATTATGTAATTGTAAAAAAATAAATAATGCACAAGATATAGAAAAAATACATTCCTATGCAAAGGAAGGAGCAGAATATTTAAGAGGCTTAGGATTTGGAAAAAGATTTTGCAAAATTTGTGAGGAAATAAATAGATATAGTGGAAGTAATCCAAGAGAAAGAGAAAGCGACATCTTAGAATTAATAGACCAATTTGGAGGAATGCTTCTAGATAGACCAGAAAGAATAGGTTTTAAACCAGATGAAGCATTAGTATTATTAGAACATAGAAATTTAAAAGATGAATATAATAGATATTTAGAAACTTTTATAGAATTTGTAAACTTTATGGAAAAAATCGAAATGAATGACTTGGTAAATATGACAGCAATAAAGAGATTAGTAAAAATACATAATGAAACAGAAACAGTAACACAATTTATAGAAAATGTTATTAATGAATATGAACCAAAAGTAGATAATTTATTAAAACAACATATGGACAATATGGCAGAAGGAATGTTGGGAAATGTATCTAATCCTAATAGACCACTATTTAGTCCAGAAACAACTAAAAAAATATTAAAAAATATGGAAGAAATAACAAATTAGGGAAAAAGGGGACGCCCTTTTTTTTCCCTATATTATAAAAATTCTATTATCTAAATTTGATAAATACATTATAAGTGGAGGAATAAAAAATGTACGAAATATTTGCAGATTTACATGTACACATAGGAAGAAGTGAAAGTGGAAAACCAATAAAGATAACAGCAGCAAGAAGTTTAAATTTTGCTAATATTGCAAAAGAATGTGCAGAAAGAAAAGGAATAAATGTAGTAGGAATAATAGATTGTGCATCACCATATGTAATAGAAGATATAGAAAAATTTCTAAAAACAGGGGAAGCATATGAATTAAAAGATGGTGGAATAATTTATAAAGATAAAGTTTGTATCTTATTAGGAAGTGAAGTAGAAACATCAGAAAAAGGAAGAAATGGAAAATGTGGTAGTGCCCATAATGTTTGCTTTTTCCCTCATTTAGAGGATATAAAAGGATTTTCTAATGAAATGAGCAAACATATCAAAAATATAACATTAAGTACACAAAGATCAGACTTATCTGGATATGATTTAATAGATATTGTAGAAAAATATAATGGGATTCTAATTCCAGCACATATATTTACACCACATAAGAGCTATTATGGAAACTGTACAGATAGATTAGAAAATATATTTAAAGAAAAATATGATAAAATATTTGCTGTTGAACTAGGATTAAGTTCAGATACATTTTTAGCAGATACAATATCAGAATTAGAAAATAGAACATTTGTAACCAATTCAGATGCGCACTCTTTACCTAAAATAGCAAGAGAATATAATAAAATGCAAGTAGAAGACATATCATTTAAAGAAGTAGTGAAAGCATTAAAAAATGAAGATGGTAGAAAAATTTTAGCAAACTATGGATTAGACCCAAAACTTGGAAAATATCATAGAACTTATTGTGATGATTGTGAAAAAACGATAGAAACGAAAGAACCAGTAGAGATTTGTCCAATATGTGGAGGAAAAAATATTACTTTTGGAGTTTTTGACAGGATAGAATTAATAAAAGATAAAAAGGAAACAAAAAGTCCTGAAAATAGACCACCATATATATATCAAATCCCATTAGGGTTTATACCAGGAGTTGGAGGAAAAACTGTAGAAAAATTATTAAATAATTTTGAAACTGAAATGAACATATTACACAAATTAACACAAGATGATATAGAAGCAGTGGTAGGAGAAAAAGTAGCAAAAAACATAGTTAGGGCCAGAGAAGGAAAAATGGAAGTACACTCTGGTGGTGGAGGAAACTATGGAACAGTTTCATAGGGGACGTTCCTTTAATCCCTAAAATTCGGGATAATGGGGACGGACCTTTGGAAATTTACCATTTTGGGGACGCGTCCAAAAAGGGAATTTTATAGCATTTTTTACTGCCAAAAACAAAGTATTATATATAAATTTTCTTAATTACGAATGTGAATGAAAGAACATTATAAATTCTTTAATTATCAAGTAGGAGAATCTCAAACTTGCTTTGAGAGGTGCCTGCTTGATAATTTTAGAATTTATTTGTTCTGTAATGTTAGCCGAGTAATTATTAAAATTTATATATAATACTTTTGTTTAATTAATGTAAAATACTTTTAAGAAAATTCCCTTTTTGGACGCGTCCCCAAAATGGTAAATTTCCAAAGATCCGTCCCCATTATCCCGAATTTTAGGGATTAAAGGAACGTCCCCCATAGGAGATAAAAAATAGTTCTAAAAATTTTCTTATCGAATACACATTATGTATAAAAAGATAAGGAGATTTTTTATGAGTAAAAACAAACGAATAAAAATAAAAGAAACGATAAAAGAGCATATTATGAACAATTTAAGAGAATACATAATTATATTATTAATTTTCATAATTGGAATATTTCTAGGAGTATTTTTTATAAACAATATACAAGATGAACAAATGGCAGAAATAAGTGAATATATAAATACATTTATTAATAATCTAAAAAATTCATATGAAGTAGATAATCTAGATCTATTAAAAACAAGTATGCTACAAAATATAGTATTGGGAGTTGCTATTTGGTTCTTTGGAACAACAGTTATTGGAATACCAGTTGTTTTTGGAATTGTTTTATATAGAGGATTTTGTTTAGGATATACCATATCAACATGTATAACTGTAATGGGATTGTCAAAAGGGTTACTATTTGTGCTAATAACATTGGTTTTACAAAATTTGATATTTATTCCTGCAATTATAGCAATAGCTGTTAGCGGATTTAAATTATATAAATCAATAGTAAAAGATAGAAAAGTAGACAACATAAAATTAGAAATACTTAGACATACAATATTTTCACTAATTATGATGATTTTATTAGTCATATCTTCACTAATTGAAACTTTTGTATCAACAGAAATTTTAAAAAGTACAATAAAATATTTTTAAAAAAATCATAAAAATCTATTTACATTTTACAAATTGTTTGATATAACATATATAGTTTATGTAAATAAATTATTTTATAGAGGTAGGGGAATTAAATGGAAAGACAATTAAAACTTTTTTTCAAATTTTTAGAAGAAGATAAGAAAGTATCACAAAACACTTTACAATCATACAAAAGGGATTTAAAACAATTTAGAAGATATTTAGAGGCATGTGAAATTCATTATAATAGGGTAAAAGAAGAAGATATAAAAGACTATATAAAAGAAATGCAAGAAGATGGTAAAAAAGCATCAAGTATATCAAGATGTATTGCATCTATAAGATCTTTTTATCAATTTGTATTAAGAAATAAAAAAATAAAAGAAGACCCAACAGCACATATTCAATCACCAAAAATAGAAAAAAGAGTTCCAAGTGTTTTAACATCAAAAGAAGTTGAATTATTATTAAATCAACCAAAAGATGTTGATTTAAAAGGAACTAGAGATAAAGCAATGCTTGAATTTG
>CAMMNR010000077.1 GCA_946498265.1 uncultured Clostridium sp.
CTTCAACATTAGATAAAGAAGTAAAAACAAAACATTCTAATAAAGAAGCAGCTAAAGAAGTAGGGGCATTAATTGCTAAAAGAGCTCTTGATAAAAAAATAGATACAGTAGTTTTTGATCGTGGCGGATACATATATCATGGAGTAGTAAAAGAATTAGCAGAAGCAGCTAGAGAAGGCGGATTGAAATTCTAAGATTAGTAATATAAAATAAAACAAGAGTAAATCACTAATTCACAAGGGTAGGAGACATTTCTTATCCATAGTGGAAGTGACGAAGGGGAAAAAAGTGTCCCCTGACAACTGATAAAGGAGGGAAAATTAAAACCGATGGAAGAAAAGAACGAATTAAAAGAAAAAGTTGTTGCTATTAACAGAGTTGCAAAAGTTGTAAAAGGTGGTAGAACTTTTAGATTTAGTGCAGTAGTTGTAGTAGGTGACGAAAACGGACATATTGGTGTAGGAAATGGTAAAGCAGCAGAAGTTCCTGATGCAATAAAAAAAGCTATACAAGATGCTAAAAAGAATTTAATAGAAGTACCAGTTGTAGAAACAACTGTACCACATGAATATGTAGGAACTTTTGGAAGTGCAAAAGTTATGCTAAAACCAGCTGCAATAGGTACTGGAGTTATAGCTGGTGGAAGTGTTAGACCAGTATTAGAATTAGCAGGATATAGAAATATAAGAACAAAAGTTATAGGAACAAATAATCCTAGAAACGTTGTTTATGCTACATTAGAAGGTTTAAAATCTATGCAAACAGTAGAACAAGTAGCTAAAAAAAGAGGTAAAAAAGTAGAAGATATTTTATAATATAAGAGAAAAATAAAAATAGGGACAAATCATTTATTCAAAAGGGGAAGGAAAACTCTTTGAACCAGAGTGGAAATACCCTAGAAAAAAGAGTGTCCATTGACAAAGAAAAAGGAGGGAAAACCGTAATGAAGCTAAATGAATTAAAACCAGCTGTAAGTAAGAAAAAAAGAAAAGTAGTAGGTCGTGGAATGTCATCTGGTAATGGAAAAACATCAGGAAGAGGTCATAAAGGTCAAAAAGCAAGATCAGGTGGAGGCGTAAGAAGAGGTTTCGAAGGTGGTCAAACACCATTATATAGAAGATTACCAAAAAGAGGATTTACTAATATACACGCTAATACTTATACAGAAGTAACATTAAAAATGCTAAATAAATCAAAAGCAACAGATGTTACAGCTGAAACTCTATTAGAAGAAGGAATTATCGGAAAAATAAATGATGGAATTGTAGTATTAGCTACAGGAAAATTAGAAAAAAAATTAAATATAAAAGCTAAAAGATTTACAGCAAAAGCAAAAGAAGAAATTGAAGCTTTAGGCGGAAAGGCAGAGGTGATATAATTGTTTAAAACAATAAAAAATGCTTTAAAAACACCTGATGTAAGAAAAAGATTAATATATACTTTAATATTAATAGTAGTGTTTAGATTAGGATGCTATATTACAGTACCAGGAGTTGACAGTATAGCCCTAAACGAAGCAATGGGAAATACACAAGGAATAGCAGGATTAATAGATATCATTTCTGGTGGAGCTTTTTCAAGATTTTCTGTTTTTGCAATGTCTATAAGTCCATATATCACTGCATCAATTGTTATACAATTGCTAGCTATGATAATACCATCTTTAGAAAGATTAACTAAAGAAGGTGGAGAAGAAGGAAGAAAGAAAATAAATAGATATACTAAAATTTTAACTATTGTATTAGCATTAGTTGAAGCTATAGGAATTTATTTATCATATAGATCAGCAGGAATATTTGTGAATGATTCATTCTTAACAGGAGCATTAGTAGTAACAGGTTTGGTAGCTGGTACATCAATATTAATGTGGTTAGGAGAACAAATTACTGCAAAAGGAATTGGAAATGGAATTTCATTATTAATTTTTATAGGTATTATTTCTGGATTACCAAGTCTAGTAACTACAATATGGGGATTAATAATGCCAGAAGCAGGATTCAGTACAACAGGATTATTAACATCAATAGGAATTATAATAGGTGCAATAATTTTAGTGGCAGGAGTTGTATTTGTACAACAAGCAGAAAGAAGAGTACCTGTACAATATTCTAAAAAAGTAGTAGGAAGAAAAATGGTAGGTGCACAAAATACACATATTCCATTAAAACTTGCCATGGCAGGTGTTATGCCAGTTATATTTGCATCTTCATTTATGACATTTCCAGCAATGATTATACAAATATTTGTACCAGATATAGCAAATCAAACAGGTTTCTTAGCAGGACTATATAATTTTTCAATTGCAACATCAACATCAAATGTACCAATTGGATATTCTATAGCAAATGCAATTGTATATTTATTATTGATAATAGGATTTACATTTTTCTATACTTATGCTACATTTAATCCAGCAGAAGTATCAAATAACATCAAGAAAAATGGTGGATTTATACCAGGTATAAGAGCTGGTAAGCCAACTACAGAATACTTATCATCAATAATATCTAAATTAACATGGTTTGGTGGATTTTTCTTAGCATTAATAGCAATAATTCCAATGCTATTAAGATTTACAAACTTAAATATTGCATTTGGTGGTACATCAATATTAATTGTTGTAGGAGTTGCATTAGAAACAGTTCAACAATTAGAATCACAATTAGCAATGAGACATTATAAAGGATTCTTAGAATAAATTTAGTAAAAATTGTACAGCTAAAAATAGATATAGATAAATCTAAAAATGAAGTGGATTTTTAACATTCTAAGAAATTATATTTCTTAGAATGTTAAAAAGAGCATTGCATACAATAGATTAGAGATCATTTATTTTTCCAATAGAATAATAAGGATAATAATGATCTTTTAAATAATTTTTATAATGTTTATAGAAATATAAATATTATAAAGATTATTTAAATAATAAGAAATTTTTATTATTTAAAAAACACATTTCGCAGAAAAATTGCTTTGCAATTTTTTGCGCATGGACAAAGATGGGAACATTGCAATAAGTTAAATAATATGATATTAGAAAAAGTTCCCGTTTGTTCTTAAAATAAAAAAGAAAAGGAGTTGTTTTATATGGTAATAATTATGTTAGGAGCTCCAGGAACAGGAAAAGGAACTGTTGCAAGTATTTTAACAGAAAAATTAAATATACCACAAGTTTCAACAGGAGATATTTTTAGAAAAAATATAAAAGAAGGTACAGAATTAGGAAAAATTGCAGATTCATATATTTCAAAAGGAAATTTAGTTCCAGATGATATTACAATAGAAATAGTAAAAGACAGATTGAATGAACAAGACGCCCAAAATGGTGTGATATTAGATGGATTTCCAAGAACAGTTGAACAAGCAGATGCATTAGAAAAAATGTTACAAGAAAAAGGTAAAAAAGTAGATATGGTAGTAAATTTAACTACACCTGAAGAAGAAATAATAGAAAGAATAGTAAATAGAAGAGTGTGTTCAAATCAAGAATGTAAAACTATATATAATCTAGTATTGAATCCACCAAAAAAAGAGGGGATATGTGATAAATGTGGTTCAGAATTGATACAAAGAAAAGATGATAAGGTGGAGACTGTAAAATCTAGATTAGATAATTATTTTAATCTAACAAGTCCTCTAATTGAATATTATGAGAGTAAAGGTGTTTTAAAAACAGAAGTTGTTAGTAAATCAATAAACAAATTAGGAAAAGATGTAGCAGAAGAAATAGCAGAACTATTAAAAAATAAATAGAGAAAAGTGCCAAGAGGGACGGGTTATTTTGGCACATTTTAAAATATTGGTATTAATTAAATTTATTATATAAGTGTGCCAAAATAACCCGTCCCTCTTGGCATAAAGGCTAGAGAGGAAGTAATTTAAGTGGTTACAATTAAGTCAAAAAAAGAAATAGAATGTATGAAAGAAGCTTGTAGAGTAGTAGCATTAACATATAAAGAAATAGAAGAAAAAATAAAGCCAGGAATGTCAACATGGGATGTAGACCAGATAGCAGAACAAACAATGAGAAAACTAGGAGCTATCCCAGCTGAAAAAGGATATGATATAGGGATAAGAGGAGTACCTCCATATCCTGCAGCGACTTGTATATCAGTAAATGATGAAGTTATACATGGAATTCCTTCAAGACACAAAATAATAAAAGAAGGTGACCTTGTAAGTATTGATACAGTGGCATTAAAGAATGGATTTAACGGTGATGCTGCAAGAACTTTTATGATAGGAAAAGTATCTAAAGAAGCTAAAAGACTTGTAGAAGTAACAAAGCAAGCTTTTTTTGAAGGAATAAAATATGCCAAGCCAGGTAATAGAATAGGAGATATAAGTCATGCAATAGGAGAATATGTTCATTCACAAGGATTTTCAGTTGTAAGAGAATTCCAAGGACATGGAATAGGAAGAAACATGCATGAAGATCCAGGTATACCTAACTATGGTAAAGCAGGTAGAGGATTAAGATTAGAGCCAGGAATGACCTTGGCTATAGAACCTATGGTAATACAAGGAAAACATAATATTTTAGAATTAGATGATGGATGGACAATAATAACAGAAGATGGAAGTTTGTCAGCACATTATGAAAATACAATTTTAATTACAGAAAAAGAGCCAGAAATATTGACAATACTTTAAAAATGTAGTATACTTTAGTAGTTATTATACAAAATAGCGATATTTCGCACAAAAAGCAAAAAAACTTTTTATAGGAGGCGAAAAATATTGGCAAAAGAAGATGTAATTGAGGTAGAAGGAACAGTAGTTGAAGCCCTACCAAATACAAATTTTAAGGTTGAACTAGAAAATGGTCATCAAATTTTGGCACATATTTCAGGAAAACTTAGAATGAATTATATAAAAATATTACCAGGCGATAAAGTAAAAGTAGAACTTTCACCTTATGATTTAACAAGGGGAAGAATTACTTGGAGAGGAAAATAACAATTTTTATAGATAACAAATTTTATTTAGAAATTAACCCAAATACATAAAAAATAAAACTATTATGATAATATAGTAGTTTTAAAATTCAAGGAGGTGCGAAGAAATGAAAGTAAGACCATCAGTAAAACCAATATGCGAAAAATGCAAAGTTATAAAAAGAAAAGGAAAAGTTAGAGTTATTTGTGAAAACCCTAAACACAAACAAAGACAAGGATAATCCTTAAAATGTTAATAACACAAATTAGGTAGCGGCTGGTGAACTAATAAAGTTTACATATCGAATTTGTGTTTATATATATGTCTTAAGAGTTTTAAAGAGACTGGGGTAAACACCAGTGGCATTTCACCTTTAAAAATTTTAGGACAAACAAATAAATAAATAAATAAATAATCAATTTTGGAGGTGCAAAAAAATATGGCTCGTATAGCAGGAGTAGACTTACCTAAAGAAAAAAGAGTAGAAATAGGACTTACATACATTTATGGTATAGGAGTATCAAGTTCTAGAAAAATCCTTGAAAAAACTGGTATTAATCCAGATACTAGAGTAAAAGACTTAACTGATGAACAAGTAAATAGTATAAGAAAAGCTATTGATGAATCATATACAGTTGAAGGAGATTTAAGAAGAGAAGTTGCTCTTAACATTAAAAGACTTACTGAAATAGGATGCTACAGAGGTTTAAGACATAGAAGAGGTCTTCCAGTAAGAGGACAAAGAACTAAAACTAATGCTAGAACTAGAAAGGGTCCTAGAAAATTAGTTAGCAAAAGCAAAAAATAATAAAAATCGATTATAAATTCATAACAACAAAAATAAAGAAGTTCACTTAATTTAAAGGAGGGAATTTTAGAAAATGGCTAGAAATGTAACAACAAAGAAAGTAGCTAGAAGAAATAGAAAAAACATCGAAAAAGGTGCAGCACATATTCATTCTAGTTTCAATAATACAATAGTTACAATTACAGATACACAAGGAAATGCAATTTCATGGGGAAGTGCTGGAGGATTAGGATTTAAAGGTTCTAGAAAAAGCACACCATTTGCAGCAGGTCAAGTAGCTGAAACAGCTGCAAAGGCTGCTATGGAACATGGATTAAAATCAGTAGAAGTATTTGTTAAAGGACCAGGAGCAGGTAGAGAAGCAGCAATACGAGCATTACAAACTGCAGGTCTTGAAATAAGTGCAATAAAAGATGTAACACCAATACCACATAATGGATGTAGACCACCAAAAAGACGTAGAGTATAGAAATGTAAAACAATATATAATAAGAATTAAGGGATTATCACTAATTCACAAGGGTAGGGGATATTTCTTATCCAAAGTGGAAGTGACCAAGGGGAAAGAAGTGTCCCCTGACAGACGAAAAGAAAGGAGTAAGAATAATGGCAAGATATAAAGACGAACAATGTCGTATATGCCGTAGAGAAGGACAAAAATTGTTCTTAAAAGGTGATAGATGTTATTCTGATAAGTGTAGTATTTCTAGAAGAAATTATGCTCCAGGACAACATGGACAAAAAAGAGCAAAGCTTTCTGAATACGGTACACAATTGAGAGAAAAACAAAAAACAAAAGCATATTATGGAGTTGGAGAAAAACAATTCAGAAAATATTTTGAAATGGCTTCAAATAAAAAAGGTGTAACAGGTGAAAACTTATTACAAATATTAGAAAGTAGATTAGATAATGTTGTATATAGATTAGGATTTGGAACATCAAGAGCACAAGCAAGACAATTTGTAAATCATGCTCAATTTGAAGTAAACGGAAAAAGAGTTGATATACCATCTTATTTAGTAAAACCAGGAGATATTATAACAGTAAGAGAAAACAAAAAAGACAATTCAACAATAAAATTAAATGTTGAGGCATCTAATAGTAGACCAGTTCCAGCATGGTTAGAAAAAGACAGTGAAAATTTAAGTGGTAAAGTAATTAGATTAGCTGTTAGAGAAGATATAGATATTCCAATCGAAGAACATTTAATAGTAGAGCTTTACTCAAAATAATAATGTTAAACCATAATCTAAAAATTTTAACAAAATATATACAATTTTACTTAAACAAAAGAACTGATAAGTTTTTTAAAAGTTTGAGATATATTCTCGAATATTAGGAGGTAAAAATGATAGAATTTGAAAAGCCAAATATTGAATGTCTTGAGGTTGATGAAACAAATAACTATGCAAAATTTGTATGTGAACCACTAGAAAGAGGTTATGGAGTAACAATAGGAAATTCTTTAAGAAGAATATTACTTTCATCACTTCCAGGATGCGCTATAACAAGCGTAAAAATAGATGGAGCTTTACATGAGTTTTCAACAATACCAAATGTTGTTGAAGATGTGCCAGAAATAATAATTAATTTAAAAAATGTTAGATTAAAATTTGATGAAGTGGAAGAAAAAGTATTAAGAATTGACTTTAAAGGAGAAGGAGAAGTAACAGCAGCAGACATTATTACAGATGGAACTGTTGAAATACTAAATCCAGAATTACATATTGCTACTGTATCAGAAGGTGGAAGTTTAGTAATGGAAATGACAGCTGATAAAGGTAGAGGATATAATTCAGCTGAGAAAAACAAAAAACCAAATCAAGATATATCAGTTCTTCCAATAGATTCAATCTATACACCAGTAAAAAAGGTAAACTACCAAGTAGAAAATACTAGAGTAGGACAAATGGTAGATTATGATAAATTAGTTATAGAAGTATGGACAGATGGAAGCTTAAAAGCTCATGAAGCTTTAAGTTTAGCAGCAAAAGTTATGACAGGACATTTAGAATTATTTATAGACCTATCAGAAGCTACAAAAAATACACAAGTTATGATAGAAAAAGAAGAATCTAAGAAAGAAAAAGTTCTAGAAATGTCAATAGAAGAGCTAGAATTATCTGTAAGATCATTTAATTGTTTGAAAAGAGCAGGAATATCAACTGTTGAAGATTTAACAAATAGATCTGAATCAGATATGATGAAAGTTAGAAATTTAGGTAAAAAATCATTTGATGAAGTAACTGCAAAATTAAATTCTTTAGGATTAAGTTTTGCATCAGAAGACGAATAAGAATAAATATATATAATAGGGATATAACTTTAACAAAGGTCAACAGTTAATCATAAGAGATGTATATATCTTAATTTGATTAGAAATGACCTGAAGAAGAAAATGTGTCCCCTGACATTAATAAAAAGGAAGGTGAAATGAATTGGCTACAAATAGAAAATTAGGAAGAACAACAGACATAAGAATGGCAATGCTAAAAACATTAACATCAGACTTAATTATGTATGGAAAAGTTGAAACAACATTAGCAAGAGCAAAAGAAGTAAAATCAATAGCAGATAGCATTATAG
>CAMMNR010000078.1 GCA_946498265.1 uncultured Clostridium sp.
TCAAAATTAATTTTCTTGCTTTTTTCTTCATATTTTTCTATATCTTTTTCTGACAATTCTATATCTTTTTCTGTCATTTCCTGCAAATTAAATTCTGTAGCGCTTAGGTCAATCATAGAATAATATTCTGGCGGTAATTTTTCTAATTTTGCTAAATATTCCTCGGTAAAACTGATAGTCCCTTCTGAATTTACCGTTGCTATTAAATTTTCATTTTCATCATATATTTCGTATGTTGAAAGTTCTAATTCTACATTGTCACCAATTTGTGACGCATCTTTATTAGCATTTTTTTCTATATTATTTTCACCTATTTCAGGATTCTGCGACTTTATTTCCACTATATACACATCGTTTTCCTCAAGGTTAACTCCAGCAAAAAAGAAATCCTCATAATATCTAACACTACTTATATGTTCTTTTTTACTGTCTAAAGTTTCTGAAATTTGTTTAGACAACAAAAAAGATTTTTTTAATACTTCTTCTTTTTTCTTATCCTTCATAACTGTTTTCCTCCATCATAAATTATTTAAAATAATTTATTTTATAAACATTTTACTAAAATTCATATTTTTTATCCTTCTTTATTTTCTATATTATAACATAATAAATCGTTAGAATATATATTCTAACGATTTAACTTTTTATTTTTCAAATGACATTACAAAATCGGTTCCTTCTAATAGTTTTACAACAAATTGTTTTTCTATAGTTTGAGAAGAGTCTTCTCCATTTGTAATTACCATTTTGTAGATGTATAAATCTCCGTTTTTCTCATATGATGTATATCCTAGTTTATTTTGACTGTAGAAGTTTGTTTTTATATAGTTTTCAAAATCCGCTTGAGTTGGAAAGTTATTATTTTTGTATGTTTCATCTAATTTATTATATGCATATGTATAGTCTTCATTATTTATTGCTTCAAAGAATTTTTGTATATTAAATTGGACCTTTATATCTTCTGTTGAAGAATTGTATTGTTCAACAAATTCTGGTAAGTCGATTGTGTATATATCTAACATTACTGTATATTGCATTGGAGATGTCTCATTAAAAATATAATAATGTCCTCCTTCATCTTCACATATATATTGTGTATAATTATCATAATCTATTTTTTGATATCTGGCTAATTTTATAGTTTGATTTGAATATCTTTCCCTAATTAATGTTTCAAACTCATTATATTCGGCAAATCTTTTTTGTTTATACTCACTTTCTAATAGATTGAATGCATTTTGTGGATCTCTTAAAAAGTTGGATAAAAAATCATTAAAATATATCTCTGCCATTTTTTCGTCACTTATATTTTGTTGAATGTATTGATTATAATTATATTTATCTATTACTTCTGTATTATTTTCTTCAACATTATTAACGTATATGCTATTTTCTATATTATTAGATACGTTATTTTCATTAATCGAATTAATTAAGCTAATTATAATTATTAATATTGTAATACAAATTATAATTAACATTGTTAGTAATATTATTTTTTTCTTTTTATCCATACTAAGATCCTTTCTTTTACTCCGAGATATTTATTTCTTGAAACATTTCTTTTCCAGGAATTACTGAAAATGTTCCATTATTTTTATCCATATTTATTGTAATATAGTATTCTTCTCTTGGTTCATTTTCATCTAAAGAAACTTTCTCTATTTGTCCTATTATATAGTATGAAGTTATCAATGTTTCCTGATTTGTTTTACAGTATATTATTTTAGGATAAAACTGATTATATTCTCTCACATTTTCTAATTGTGTTAATATATTATCCTTTGTTATATTTTTTTCTTTTATATAACTTTTGTCTATTAATTCATACAATATTTCCGAATCAGATTTTGATAGATATCCCAAATATGTATCTACACAAGATGCCGCTGTAAAAAATTCGTTTCGATCTTTTAGAATTTTTATTTCTTCTTCATCTATTCCAGTTTCTTTATCAGATATATTTGATACATAATCCTCATTTCCTATAATATTTTTATTTTCAGTAGAATCTTTATTTTGTAATAGAAAGATTAAGCAAATACTAATAATTATTATTAAAATTATTAATATTATAATTAAATATTTCATTTTTTTATTCATTTATATACTCCTTAACCCTATAACTATTTAAAATTATAACTTCCATCATCTACATTTATATTTAATTCTATACTAGTTTTATTAGCATCATCTAGATTTAAATTTATTGTTAATATATTATCGTTTAATATCCAATTAGTTATAGTAACAGTTTTTGCATCTACCAATCCATTTAGGTAGATATACTTCTTTATTTCTAAGTCAAACTCTTCCATATCATATATAATTTCTTCTAATTCTTGATTACTTCCAACTATTTCTATATCAAGTGACTCTAATTGTGTATCACTATAGCTTGCTCCTCCTTCATTTTGAAATTGTATAGGATCATTTATAATTACATTTTCATTATTATCATCACTTGATATACTATTTAACAATAATATGAGTAATACTATAACTACAATAATTACACAAATTATGGCTATTCCACCAATTTTTTTATTATCCATTTTTTCCTCCTATCTGACAAAAGCCCAATAGTTAGACGCTGATTGATTTATCTCTTGTGTGCTAAACACTCTGCTTTCGTAACCCTTATTTACAGCATTATTTTTGTTTGGATCCCTTACTTTTATACCTCCATTTTCAATAGAAGACAGTAATATAAAGTGCCCTCCGCTTGTAAATAATCCAGGTCCTTGAGAAGATATTACTAAGTTTCCTTTTTGTAATTCTTCAACTGCTCTATTTATGTCTTTGCCTAAATCTACTACTGTACAAGGCAAATTAAAGTGTTTAGCTGCTGCATTAAAATATGACCATGCAGTTCCAGCTCCATTTACATAATATGCATTTCCGCACCAAGCAACAGCATCTGCTGGTGTAATTTGTTTTCCTGTATAGTCAGTTGCTACCATTGCAAAAGCAGTAGGACCACAGCCACAATTTGCTATATTACTACTACCATAAGATACATTTGCGTAATCGTTTTGATAATAAATTGTTCCTGCTACAGACTGAGGTCGTGGATTGTCTTCACTTACATATTCTTCTGGATCTAAAACATTCCCTGCTGCATCATTTATTTGGAAATGTAAATGCATTCCTGTAGAATGTCCACTATTTCCCATCCTTCCTATTACTTGTCCTTGCTTTACAGTTTCTCCAGGAGAAACTGTAATAGAGCCTCTTGCCATATGCATATATGTTATAGTTAAATCACCGCATTTTATTTTAACATAATTGCCCATTCCACCTGCATCACTTGCATTTGCTACATCATAATAAGGACCCGTTCCACCTGCAGTATCTATTACAACTCCATCGGCAGTAGCTATAATATATGGTCCTGGTACGCTACCTCCTGACGTTGGAGCAATATCTATTCCTTTATGATATGTTCCCCATCTAGGACCTGGTCCTGATGTAATTGTTGTATCAACATCAGGAGCTCCACTAGCAAAAAGCTTTCCATCTTCTGTTGTGGTAGTACTACTTCCTATTGGCCACCAATATTTTCCTGCTCCTCCAGTTATAACATTAGACATATCTTTAAATATACTCAAATCAAATTCAGTTACTCCATAGTCTTCTCCTGTATATTTATATAATACATATCTCATTATATTTTCCATAGCTTGAGTAGTAGAACTTCTTGATAAAAATTCAAAGAATGCTACTGAATTACTTACTAAGTCTGGTCCAGCTGAACGTCTATTTGGAGAGTTAGGAATTTTAAATCTTTTATCAAGTAAACCAACAAACGTTCCTTCTTCTCCTTTTTCTCCACCATTATATTCTTCTTTTGGAGTATCTTCAGAATAAGTAATCATTGTTGATTCTATATCTGTTACAACTCTATCTTCTCCAACTCCTTCATCGCTGTGATAATATTGTGGTCCGACAATAGTCTTTTTAAATCCAGCTTCTCTACTAAATATCCATGTTTTTGCTGTTGATATCATTATGTTTGGAGTATAGCTCTCTTGTGTTACTACACTTGTTTCTGAAACTAATTCCTGTACAGTTTCGTTTCCAACCTCTTTTGTTTCATAGTGGTATGTTGTAGTAGTTGTTGTTTGACTGCTTGAATTATACATAACGTTAAGAGTTATTCTACTATCTTTAACCATTTCTACAAAGGCTTCCATGAATTTAGGATTTTGTACGGACATAGCCATGTCTATAAAAAACATACATGATGTAGTATATTGTGATATCATGCTTTTATAATCAACATATTGTATTGTTAAACTAGGAACATCATTTGTATAGTTAAAATTAATCAACATTAATTTTCCATTTTCATCAATTGAATAGTATTTTCTTAGTTCATTAAAATTCCCACCATTTTCAACAATTTTCTCAAAATCGGCCTTTTTCTTAAATATCATAGGTTCTAATTCTTTTTCATGTTCTAAGATTGTATATTTTCCAGTAGAATCACCTAATTTGCATTTATCTCCGAAGATATTTAACATGTGTTGCTTTACTAAATCACTCCATCCTGCAGTTGTGCAATATAAAGGTCCTATACCATCAAGAGTTGTTGGATCTCTACCTTCTCCTGCAATTCTTTCATATCTCCATGTTCCGGGAGTAGCCCAGTCCTCTTTTAAACTAGTTGCTATTTCTTGAATACCTTTACTTATGCCTTCCTTTATATCTTCTGCATCAAAATCAATTGCTGATTCTCCTGGACTAGAGTCATATGCTCCCCAACCCCATAAATTTAATTTTTCATTTGCTATATTAGAACTTCCATAAGCACTTTCATGTGTCCCTATGGCTACCATTATCATTGGGTTTATTCCTGCTGCAGTAGATATGTCATAGAATTCTGCTGCATTATTTCTGAAGAATTTTTCATAACATTCTCTAAAGCTTCTATTATTTTCTCCTCTTCCATTAGGAGGATTGTAATCTTCTACAGCTTTTATAAAATCCTCTCTTGAAATAATAGGATTATTAGCATCCCATAATATTGAATAATCTGGATATTTAGTAATTGTATTTTCTGATATTTTTGGAGTCATCATGTAAACACTACCATTTGAGCCCAATACTCCAGTATTAATGGTTTGTGTAGTTTGCTGTGCTTCCAAAAATAATTTTATGTACTTTCTTTCAGCCTCTTTTTTTTCTTCCTCTGAGGCCTTATCATAATCTATATCACCTAATAAACCTAGCTCTTCTGCAGATAGGTTATATTCGTCTTTTAATTGTTCCAAAACTTTATCTATTTCTTCGTCTTTTATCTCATATGCTCCATTTTCCAAATTTATTGTAAAAAAGTTTGCTATATCTTCAAAAAGGCCTTGGAAGAAATCTACTACTAGTGAAATTAATGCATAAAAAAGCATTGCAATAAGTAATATTGGTACAATCGGTAAAAGAAATTTAAGTAAATGCTTTAATATTTTTTTTGCTCCACTTTTTCCAGCATTTTTTACTTGTCCCGTTATTGTAGATTTTTTTTGTTCGTTTTGTCCATTATTGTTATTATTTTCATCTGCCAATTGTTTTTACTCCACCGCCTTTCTTTTATATTTTTATATCCATTTGTATTTTCTGCAAATTTTCGTCATTTGGATTATTTACATATGCATTATAATCTAAATAAATATTCTTAAACCTTATATATTCTGAATTACTACTTGAACTATATCCCTTTCCAAATTTAATAGTAAATTGTTTTTTCTCTCCTTTGTTTATTATCAAATTAAATTGTGGAATTTCGTTTAAATATGAAATATACTCACTATTATTTGAGTCAAGCAAACATATTTGTTTATTATCAATGTTATTAGACAATAAAATTGTGTTCTCATTTCTATTTGTTACAGTAACTGTATATATAACGTAGTCCATATAAACGTCTTCTCTATTTAATTGAATTTCTACATTATTTTTACTTTCTATTTTAGATAGTTCGTAACTATTAATAAAATTATAAATACTTAGTTTAGTCTCATTGTTTTCCTCTATTACTGTTATATAGTCCATATAATTTAATCCTTCAGAAATTCCTCCTGTTGCTAAAATGTTGTCTTCTAAATACGTTACTTTATATGTCATTCCTTGTACTTTATCTAACCAGCCTTCTAACTGATAAGTTTTAGGAGTTTGAAATATCAAATCACAATAATTTTTAACAAAGCTATCCATAGTTCCACTAAATACTATATTCTTGCAATCATCTGTTAACATATTGTAAGCTTTCGTATAATCTTTTTCATTACAAGCTTGTACAAAATTTTCAATCATTTTTTTATCATCACTTGCTTTTTCCTCAGAAATCTTTTCTCCAGATATTATTGCTTCATCTGGAATAGAAGTATCTTTATTTATCTGTACGTTTGAAATACTGTTTCTTTCTTCTTGTATATTTGTCTTAACCATATAATTTAATACTCTTACTAATATAATAAGAAAGACTATAACTAAGACAATTAATAAGATTTTCTTCCTATTTTGGTTAAAATATTTTATTAATCTTCTCATAATTATAGTCCTCCTGATATTAATAATATTAATTTACTTTTTTAAGTTTTTTAACATATTTCATCATATTTTCTGCTTCTCTTCTAGCTTGAGCCTGATTTATTCCATTCTCAGGGTTTAACATTCCTCTCGCCCAAGATTGTGTTACTTGTTCTACGTATTTTTCATCTACTAATTTCTTATCATCTACTCTTTCTGCAAATTGAGCTGCTATCATTGCCCTTTTCTTAGCTGCATCTGCTTTTTCTTGATCTGTCATTCCTTCAACATTTTGTAAGTCTTTTGCAACAGTTTTTTCAAGTTTCATTGCTTTTGCAATTTTCTTTTCGTCTGTTATTCCAGCTTCTGTATAATCTATTGATTTTGCAAGTAATTCCTTCTTTTCTTTGGCTGTTCTTTCATGTCCATCGTCTGTAGGAATTAAATCATTTAATCTATTCATTCTGTCTTTATCCTTCATAAGTGTTCTTCTTTGTTCAGCTAATTCTGCTGCATTTAATCCATGTGCTCCAACATTATATGTATCTCTTATTCCAGAAGCCCCCTCAGCTATTGAACTTCCAACCCCTGTAACTGCATCATAGCCTAAAGTAGAACCTAATCCTGCTCCTGCTGCACCAAATTTGACAATATCATTAAGATCATCTCCAGCAATACCTGCTGCAATACCAACACTTGCTCCAAGTGCTCCTAATGCTGCTCTTCCTGCCACTCTTGGAGCTGCCTTCAATGTTCTCTTTCCTATATCAGCGGCTACTGCTCCTGCACCTCCTAGTGTATTTCTGATAGGTTTTGGTATACTTTGAACAATTCCACTATTAGCTATTTTATTACCTAATGCATTTGGCATATTTCTAACAGACTCTGCAGTGCTTCCTACTTTTCTTACAAATTTTCCCGTTAGTCCATTACTTTGTGCTATCCATTGTCCCCATCCACGAGTATCGTCCTGTGTCCAACTTCTTTGTCTTACATTATCCGAAGAACTTGGTACTTGTGTTGTTCTAATTGCTGGCGTTGGTGTTGGTTCTGATGCTGATACACCAGCTGGCAAAATAACTCCACCCGCCATAGATTCCCCTGGTTCCAATTGAACTCTCCTATTTACACCTGCTCCACCAGTTTCTCCTGAAGTGCTAGGAGATGTTCCACCTAAAATAACTGCTCCGCCTGATGTTCCTCCTGAAGGACTTTGGTAAGTTCCTCTTGAACTTCCATCTCCAATGGCTCCTGTACTACCTGCACCTGCTATTCTAGAATCTGCAAATTCACTTAATCCCGGTGCGTTATTATTTTCAACACCTCCTGAATTTTGAGTTCTAATTTTTCCAGATCCACTCGAGCCACTTGATCCACCTTTCTTTCTATGTGCTGCACTTCCTATAAGTTTTTGAGTTAAACTCATAGCTGCTGCTCCTCCTGCAAAGGATCCAAGTGATCCAGCTGAGCTTGCTTTATCAAATCCGAAAAATTTTCTTAACATTTTCTCAGATTGAGAAATAAATGCTAATACTATAATTGCATATATGGGGTTATCAGCTGACAAATCTACTACTGCTGACCCCGCAAATACTGTATATATTATTAAGTGGAACGGTTGTATTAATGCATTGTACACATATTCTTTTAGCCATGAATTAAATCCTTGTGCACTTCCATCTCCTATTTTATCTATAGGATATG
>CAMMNR010000079.1 GCA_946498265.1 uncultured Clostridium sp.
CTATACTAATTATGATAATTCCAAAGATTAATTGTTGCTTCATCTTCTCACCTCTACCTAATAAATTGTTGTTAAGCAAAATATTGTTCCTGCTTGTACAATTTTGTTAATTAATAAAATTGTTGTCACTATAAATGCTATTGCAAATCCTATTTTGTTCTTATCTAGTTTTCTTTTCATTTGTTTCGCTCCTTTCTCTTACTTTTGCGTTAATTTTTATGTTGTATTTTTTTTCAAATATCATCATTAATACTTTGTTTACTTTTTCATAATCCACATATAATCACTTCCTTTCTTTTGTCGTGTCGCCATTCGTTTAGTTTTCTAAACTTTTTCTGTAAAAAAATATTCATAAAAACTTTCTTTAGGTATTTTAAACAAATTTGAAATTTTATATATTTCTTCTTGTGTAAAAAAAGCATTTCCATTTAATTTTAAATTGAATGTAGAATATGCAACGTCAATTTCTTCTGCAACATCTTCTTGAGTTAAACCTCTTTCTCTTATTAATCCTTTTAATTTAGATGAATCAAAAACCAATTTGGTTGTCCTCCTTTCTGTTTAGTTTTTCTAAACTTGTCATTATATTATCAAAATCATTTTCATATGTCAATAGTTTTTTTAAAAAAAATTTATTTTTTCTAAACTTTTATTTTATATTTCATTAAAAACATTTGACTTTTCTAAACTTTTCTATTATAATATTCGTATCGGAGGTATAACAATGAACGAATTAGTAGATACTTTTGCTAATAGATTGAATAAAGCTATCACATTAAGAAATATAAAACCTATTGAATTATCTGAAAAAACTGGAATAGATAAATCAAAAATAAGTTCTTATATGTCTGGTAGATATAAAGCTAAACAAGATGGTGTTTACTTATTAGCACAAGCTCTAAATGTAAGTGAAGTTTGGTTAATGGGATATGATGTACCTATGGAATCCATCCCTATTAAGGATATAGAAAAAATAAAAATACCTGTTTTGGGTACTGTTAAAGCTGGTTACGATTATTTAGCACAAGAAAATATTGTAGGATATGAAAGTATAGATAACGTACCTGACCCAGAAAACTATTATGCATTACAGGTAACAGGTGACAGTATGGAGCCATTATTTAGTAATGGAGATATTGCAATAGTTCATAAGCAAGATGGTTTTGATAGTGGAAATACTTGTATAATCTTAGTAAATGGAGAAGAAGCTACTGTAAAAAAAGTAGTTAGAATGGATGACGGTATAGATTTAATAGCAATGAACCCCTACTATCCAGTTAGACATTTTACTAAAAATGAGATGAACGAGATACCCGTGAAAATAATCGGTAAGGTTGTAGAAGCTAGAAAAAGAAAAGTTTTTGAATAAAATAAAAAGAGAAATATGTTCCTGTTTGGCGACACGACATATTTCTCACAACATAAAAATCCTTGAAAAAGGTCTTTTTACGTTATTTATTATAACATATTGCAAAACCTTTTTTCAAGAGATTTAATCAAATTTAGAAAGAAGGTTTTATTATGAAATATGTAGCTTGCTATTGTCGTGTAAGCACAGAAGAACAGAAGAAATTTGGTTTTTCTATACAAGCTCAAAAAGATGCGTTAGAAAAATATTGCAAAGAAAATAATTATAAATATGAATTTTATATAGATGAAGGAATTTCCGCTTCTTCTATGAAAAAAAGAAAAGCATTAAATGAAATGCTAAGTAAAGCAAATGTATTCGATATGATTTTATTTACTAAATTAGATAGATTGTCAAGAAATGTATTAGATGCAAACAATATAAACAAATTATTAATAGATAATAAATGTACAATGAAAGCCATTGACGAGGACGATATTGACACTTCTACTGCAGATGGAACTTTTATATTTAATCTAAAAGTGTCCCTAGCTCAAAGAGAAATTGGAAAAACTTCAGAAAGAATACGATTTGTTTTTCAAAACAAACGTGAGAAGGGCGAGGTTACATCAGGAACAAAAAAATATGGATATAATATAGTTAATAGGAAATTTGAAATAAATCCATCAGAAGCTGAAAATATTGTAAATTTGTATAAATATTTTATTCATGCAAATGGAAATGTACAAGAAACTTACAAATATTTTATAGAGCATTTTGAAGGAAAAGGACAAGATACTTTATATAATTATTTGCGTGATACTGCATATATTGGAAAATATAAATTATATCGAAAGAATATATATTTAGATAATTATATTCCTAGAATAATGAGTGATGAACTTTTTAATAATGTGCAAAGATTGTTAAGTAAAAAAGAAAAAATATCTAAAAACACAAAATCTATATCCATTTTTTCTGGAATTATTTATTGCAATATTTGTAAAAATAGAATGTGTAAAAAACAGGATAATAGATGTAAAAAAAGGTTAATAAGATATTGTTGTGACAATGCTTCTAGAAGAAAAATTGGTAGCATGCAATATAAATGTAATAATCACAAATTGGTTAGAGAGGAATATATAGAAGAATTTTTGTTATCAAATTTAAAGGAACTAGCTAAAAGATATATAGATGAAAATTCTATAATGAAAACTATTCCTGTAGAAGATAATTCTAAAAAAATTAAAGAAATTGAAAGTAAACTAAACAAACTAAAGGACTTGTATTTAGACGATTTAATTAATAAAGAAACCTATAAAAAAGATTACAATTCCCTATCGAAAATATTAGATAAATTAAAAGATAAAAACCCTACTCCTGTAAAAAAAGATTTTTCAAAATTGCAGAAAACAATAAATAGTAATTTTTTAGATAAATATTTATCATTATCTATTGAAGAAAAAAGAACTTTTTGGATAAACATTGTTGATAAAATTTACTTAGAAAATGGCGAAATTAAAGAGGTTACATTTTTATAACCTCTATTCGTTCGTTTCGATTGGTGCTTCTACAGGACAAACTCCTGCACATGTACCACATGATATACATGCTGAAGCATCTATTACAAATTTATCATCTCCTTGTGATATACATCCTACTGGACATTCTGCTGCACAAGCTCCACATGATATACATTTATCTGTTATTTTATATGCCATTTCTTTCACCTCCTTGAATTGTTTTTTATAATTGCTTTTTTATAATTACTTTTTTATATTACTTTTTCATAATTGCTTTTTTATTCTTCTATTTCTGTCTTTTCTTTTTCTAGCTTTTCTAGTTTTTCCAATTCTTCTAATTCTTTCTGATGTTCTATTTCTTCTTCGTCCATTTTTTCTACTTCTATATCTTTTATGATTTCAATATCTTTTACATCATATTTTTTATAAAAATATCCTTCGCCATCTTTTATTTTTACTCTTACTTTTTCTTTCAATATTTCTAAATTGTCTATTTCTCCTTCCCCATCTTTGGTCTTAACTATTGCTCCTATATGTGGTAATTCCTTTAATTTTTCTTCATATACATCGTTTTCATATTTTAAACAGCACATTAATCTTCCACAGTTTCCTGATATTTTTGATGGATTTAGTGATACATTTTGTTCTTTTGCCATTTTTATTGATACTGCTTGAAAATCACTTAAAAATGTGCAACAACATAATTCTCTTCCGCAGACACCATTTCCACCAATTCTTTTTACTTCATCTCTAACTCCTATTTGTCTTAATTCTATTCTTATTTTGTATATTGATGCTAAATCTTTTACCAATTCTCTAAAATCTACTCTTCCGTCTGCTGTGAAATAAAATAAGATTTTGCTATTGTCAAATTTATATTCAACATCTGTTAAATTCATATCTAATTTATGTTGTTTTATTTTTTTCTGACATATATTAAATGCATCTTTTTCTATTTTTTTACATTCATTAAAATGTTTATGGTCTTTGTAATTTGCAATCCTTATTACTTTTTTCAAAGGTGTTACGATTTTGTCATCTTCTACTCTTCTATTTGGTATTACTACTTCACCATATTCTTCTCCTTGAGCTGTTTCTACGATAACTTTATCTCCCTTTTTTATTCGTAATCCTTTAGGATTGAAAAAATATATTTTTCCTAATTTTTTAAATCTTACTCCTATTATATTTTTCAATTTATTTCCTCCCACATATTAAATAGCATGTTGTCTATACACATATCATAATTTGCATTTTGCCTTATCCTTTTTTTAGTGTTTTCCACAATATTAACACACTCTGTGTATTTATATTGAGTTTTTGCTTTCTTTAGTAAGAGTATATTTATATAATCTAAAAATTCTGTAATTTCTTCTTTTGAATTATACAAAATTTCTGATTGATTTACTATTTCTATTAAATCTGTTTTTTCTAAATTATCAATAATGTTTTTTATTTTTGAATATTCTTCTTGCCTATCTTTTAATTTTATTGCTTTTCCAATGCTTCCTTCAAATATATCTAATATATCATTATTTATATTTTCTGTTCCATAATTTTGCTGCAAATAATTAGATATTTCTACATTATTGATTGGTTGAAAATGTATTATCATACATCTTGATTTTATAGTACTTAAAAATGCATTCTCATTTGAACCTATTAATATAATTGTTGCAAACTCTGGTGGCTCTTCTAATGTTTTTAATAAACAATTTTGTGCTTCTTGTGTCATTTGGTCTGCATTATCTATTATATATACTTTTTTTTGTGAAATGATTGGTTTTTCTTGGATCTTTTTTTGCATTTCTCTTATTTGCTCTATTTTGATATTGTTTCCATCTGGTTCTATATATAGAAAATCTGGATTGTTGTTGGAACTAAATTCTATACAAGATTTGCAATTGTTACAATATTTTATATCGTTCAAACATAATATTGCTTTTGCAAATTCTTTTGCTATTAGTTTTTTTCCAATTCCTTCAATACCTATAAAAAGATAACTGTGTAATATTTTGTCCTCATTAATTGATTTTTTTAGTTTTTCTTTTATTTTTTGATTTCCTAATATATTTTCAAACATTTGAATACTCCTTGTTATTCAACTTTACCCCATTTGTCTAATGGCCATATCCTAATTGCGACTGTACTTTCTATTTTTTCTAATGGTATACATCCAAAAGCTCTACAGTCAGTACTGTGACTTCTATTATCTCCCATTGCAAATACACAGTTTTCTGGTACTACAAAATCTGAAAATCCTACTCCACTACCTAACATATCTGTAGTTACTCCAGATTGTAAATATGGTTCATCTAGTTTTTCATCATTTATATATACTGCTCCATCTTTTATCTCTACATGTTCTCCAGGTAGTGCTATAACTCTTTTTATATAACTTCTTTTTCCTATTTCTAAAAAGTTATGTACAAACCAACTAAATCCGCTTCTTTCTTCATATTGAGCTACTGGATTACTTTCATCTATTTCGCTTTCTTTATAATCTATTTTTGCTGGTTCCTCAAAAGTTATTATTTCTCCTCTTTCTGGTAAAGTTTTTGTTGTTCTTCCCCATCTATTTAGCCATAATCTTTGACCTTCTATTAATGTTGGTTTCATTGATTCTTGTTGAACTATTGTTGGTGTTCCTATAAAATATCTAAATAACATTGCTAATACTAAAGCAATAATTATGCAATATACCCATTCCAATACTTCTTTAACTTTTGGATTCAACTCTATCTCTCCTTTGTGTTATATCTCTTGTTTAGAAAATTAAATTTTTTTTATTTTCAACTATGTAACTAAAATTTTCATCTTATTTTAAATGTTTTTATCAATATTTGGTAATAGCTGTTTCTTTCTTGAAACTACTCCTTCTAGAAAAGCTCTATTATTTTCTAATTTAACATCAAATGCTGTTTCTACTACATTTGATTTCTCTCCTAGGACTAATATTTCTGAATTACTATTTAGTATATCTGTTATAGCTAATACAAATAGATTTAGTCCTTTTTCATTTATTTCATTTTTTATTGCTTCTTCTAATTCGTTTTGTCTTTTTAGAACATCTTCGATACTTACTGTATTTACTTGTGCTATTACATATTTAGTATCTTCTTTGTTTAATGATTTTGCATCTAAATTTATTAATTCTTTTGCTGAAAAATCATCTAAATCTGTTCCAGCTTTTAACATTTCTAGTCCATATTCATTAATATCAATATCAGCTATTTTTCCTAATTCCTCTAGAGCTCTTTTGTCATGTTCTGTTGTTGTTGGTGATTTTAGCAATAATGTATCTGATATAATTGCACTTGCCATTAGAACTGCTTCTTCTTTGCTTATTTCTAATCCTCTTTGTTTATATTCTTTATATAATATTGTACAAGTACATCCATATGGTCTTGCTGTATAATATAAAGGTTCTGAAGTCTCGAAATTTGATATTCTATGATGATCTATAACTCCAATTATTTTAGCTTTTTCTACTCCTTCTGCACTTTGATTAAATTCATTATGATCAACTAAAATTACTTCTTGTCCTTCTTCAACTTTTTCAATTAGTTCAGGTTCTTCTAAATTTAAATAATCTAAAACATATTTTGTTTCTTTATTTAATCCTCCTAATTTTCCTGCATAACATTTAGTATATCCCATTCTTCTGTTTAGTCTTTGTTTTACCATTGCTGAACAAATTGAGTCTGTATCTGGATTTTTATGTCCCAAAATTAAAATTTTTTCTTCCATTTAATTTCCTCCTCTTTCTATAAATGAATGTATTTTTTACTGTTATAATTATAATTTTTTTAATTTATAATGTCAAATTTATTTGTTATAAATCTTAAGTAATTCATCTTTTGAAAATTGATATTTTTTATTACAAAAATGGCACATTAATTCTGCTTTTCCATCTTCTTCTATTATTTTTTTTAATTCTTCTTTTCCTATTGCTATTAAAGCTTCTTCCATATGATTTTTAGAACAATCACATTCATATATTGGAGTAATATTATTTTTTATAATCTTAATATTATCATCACCAGTTATTTTCTTTGCTATTTCTTCTAATGTCAATTTTTCATCTAACATTTTTGACATTGCCCCAGCTTTAAATATTGATTGCTCTACTTTTGATATTTCTTCTTCTGTTGCATCTGGCATAGGATTTATTAGATATCCTCCTGCTGACTTTACTCCGTTTTTATCAACTAGTACTCCTAGAGCAACTGCTGAATTTCTTTGTTCTGAATTAACAAAATAATTTGCAAAATCTTCTGCTATTTCTCCAGAAATTAATGGTGAAATTCCTATATATGGATCTTTTAATCCTATATCTTTTATAACATTTATATATCCTTCATATCCTACAGCTTTTGCTACATCTAATTTTCCAAATTCATTTAAAGGTAAATCAACATAGGGGTTTGCTACATATCCTTTTACTTTTGGATAATTATTTGATACGGTTAACATTGTTCCTATTTGTCCATTTCCTTTTAGTTGTATTGTTAATTTATCTTTTTCGTTCTTCATTTCGTTTCCCATTATTGCTGTTATTGTAAGTAATCTTCCAAATGACGCTGTTACTACTGGACTTAAATCATGTGTTTGTCTTGCTTTTTCCACTAGTTCTGTTGTGTTTGCACATACTACTGATATTTTTCCATCATATGCTAAAAATTTTATTATTTCATCTGCCATAGTTAAATATTTTTCCTTTCTTTGATATATATCTAATTGCCTTTTTACTTTGTCAATTATATCATGGTTTTTGTTATTATTCAATATGAAGTAATACAAATTCATTTATATTACAATTTCTATGCATTTTACTCATACTTTGATTTTTTTATGTTTGCAACAAAATTGTAAGTTGTCGCACTGATTTGTATTCTACTACTATAAATTTAACACAAAATTTTATCGTTTTTATTGACTTTTTACTTATAAGTAGATTATAATAAATATAGGAAATGGAGAAACCACAAACGTGGTTTGCCTATTGTGATATAAAAAACACATCTACAACGGTCAAATTACAGATGTGTTTTTTTGTTGTTGCTTATTTTTGTTTGCTAATAATTACTACTAATGCAATAATTAAGGCAAACGTAATGATAGTTACTCCTATTAATGAATAATATAATATGTATATTGTTGCAATTAATGCTTGTATTTCTATCATACGCCTCACCTCCTTGTAGGAGGCAAACCACATCTGTTTGTTCTCATTTCCTATGTCAATCATTTTACAATATTATTCTAATCTTGTCTATAGATTTTATTAAATTTATAGATATATTTTTAACCTTCTAGACAAATTG
>CAMMNR010000080.1 GCA_946498265.1 uncultured Clostridium sp.
AAGACTAAATTCTAGTTTTAAACAAAATCTAGAATTTACTTTTAAACTTAAATAATGTCATAACTTTATATGCAATTTATTGTAAATTTCGTATATATATGGTATAATAAAATACATATAGAGGGGATAAGTTGAAAAGTTTAAATCTTTTCTAACTAAATTTGTACCCATGAAAGGAATGTGATTCGTATGGAAGAAAATAAAGAAATAATAGAAGTAGAAAAAATAGATAATAACATAAATGATAAAGTAGAAGAGATTCAAGATAGTAAAATAAATAGTTCAAATGATAAAGAAAACAAAAAAGACAAAAAGGGGCTAGCTATAGCAGCAATGGTATTAGGAATTGTAGCAATTGTTCTATGTCTTATATGGTATATATCTATACCTTGTGGAATATTAGCTATTATATTTGGAGCGATGTCATTAAAATCAACAAATAAAGGAATGGCATTATCAGGGGTAATAACAGGTATAGTAGGAATAATTTTAGCAATTTTAATAATTGCAGTAATTATAATTAGCGCGATATCAATCTTTAATGAAGCAATAAATAGTGAGTATTATGATGATATATATGATGATTGGAGCTATAATAGATATTATTAATAAAATATCATATAGAATTAAGTAGAGGATAACATTATTAAATGTTGTCCTTTTTTGATATTTATTATAAAAAGTATAGATTTGTTTTTAAAAATGAAACAAAAATATAATTTGAATTGTATAATAAATGAAAAAAACAAAAAACGGGCTATAAAACAAAGTGGAGGAAAATAATGCAAAATGAACTAACAGATAAAAAACTATACAAAAAGTATTTAAATGGAGACAACAAAGCATTTGAAAGTTTAGTATTGAAATACAAAGATCATATAATATATTTTATTTCTACATACACAAAAAATACACAAATAGCAGAAGATATATCACAAGATGTTTTTGTATATTTACTATTAAATAAAGAACAATATGACTTCAAATATTCATTTAAAACATACTTATATATGATAGCAAAATGTAGAGCGATAAATTATATAAGAAAAGAAAAAAAGGTAATTAATATTTTAGAATATGAAAATCTATGTATAAAGGATAATAATTTAGAGGAAATAGTTTTTAAAAACGCAGAAAATCAAAACATAAGAAAAATCATTAAAAAATTAAAACCAGAATATCAAGAAATAATTTATCTAACAATTTTTGAAGGATTTAAATATAAAGAAGTTGCTAGAATATTGGATAAAAGCATAGGACAAGTTAAAGGATTATTACATAGAGCAAAAAAGAAATTAAAAGAATTATTAGAAAGAGAGGGATATACATATGATGTCTGATAAAGAATATCTAAATGAGATATATGAAAAATACAAAGAACAAAAGACAAGTAAAAAGAAAGAAGAATTTTATAATATTAAATTCAAAAATACAACTCAAAATATTTTAAAGCTAGTTGCAACATTTGTATTAACAATAGGAATATCTGTAGGAATAGTTTATGCAACAACACAAAGTTATAAAACAATTTGGAAAGAGCCACAAAAATACACATTAAGTACAGAAATAACAGAAGAAGAAAGAAAAGAGTGTATTAGCCAAGATGAAGCAATAAAAATAGGAAATGAAATATTACAAAGGTTTGGATATACTGATTTAAAAATAAAAAATAGTTTTATAAGTAAGAATTTTATAGATAATAAAAGTGAATGGTCATTATACACTGATACTCCAGTAAGCATAAACATAGATGGTAATACAGGAGAATTCAAAGAAATCTATTCATCAACTATAGGGAAAGACATTGTAAATAGTCGTTCGACAAGAGAAGAAGCAATAGAAGTGGCAAAAGAATTTTGTAATAAATATAAACTAGATGATTCAGAATATGAACTAGTAAAACTAAATGGAAACGCAGAAAATGAAAAAGATGTATATATATGGTATGCAAGCTTTTATAAAAAATATGGTGACTTATTAAACCCATATGAAACAATTTCAGTAGCATGGATTCCAGAAATAAACGAATTATATCATTTTGGTATTGAAAATAACAAATTTGAAAATAATCCAGAAGAAATATCAAAAGAACAAGCAATACAAATAGCAGAAGAAAAAGACACACAAATACAAAGTGAATATAATATAATTAATGTTCAAGCAGAAAAAAGAATTGAGAAAATGAATAGTGAAGTATACAAAAGGGAAAAAGGAGAAGAAATACCAAAAGAAGGAGAACAATATGTATATTATGAAACAGACAATAGAGTAAGATTAGTATGGGTTGTATGTTTAGAATATGATTTAAATAATGACTTAGAACAACAAGGAAGAAAGTATTATTCTTATTATATAGACGCAACAACGGGAGAAATAATAGGTGGATATGGTTATAATTATTATGAAACAGAAAAATTAATGAAAAATATATAAGGTGAAAAAATGAAAAATAATATACTAAAAATAATGCTAATAGCAGTATTTATAATCATCCTGATAATAATATTTTTTATGATAACATATATTTTTATAGTAAAAAATAACAAACAAATCAATGAAAAAAATGAGCAAACTTTAGAAGTTTCAGCAAATATACAAACAAGCGAAGATACAAATATAAAAAATAATGAAAATACGAGTATAGAAAACTCAAGAAATGAACAAGATAATCAAAATATAGAAAATAAAAAAATTGATGACTGGAAAATAATATTAGTAAATAGTGAAAATCCATTACCAGAAGATTATCAAATTGAATTAGAAAATATAGATAAAACAAGAAAGTTTGATAAAAGAGCAATAGGTGAATTAAATAACATGATATTAGCAATGAGAAATTCTGGAATAAGTAATATATGGGTTCAATCAGCGTATAGAACGATAGAATATCAGCAACAATTGTATAATAATAGTATAAATAAATATTTAAGACAAGGCAAAAATCAGGAAGAAGCAAAAGTGCTAACAGAGAATCAATTAGCTAAGCCAGGACAGAGTGAGCATAATTTGGGGTTAGCAGTAGATTTTAATTATGTGGATGAAAGTTTTGAAAAAACTAGAGCTTTTGCATGGTTAAAAGAAAATGCACAAAATTATGGCTTTATTTTAAGATATCCTAAGGAAAAAGAAAATATAACGAAAATCTTATATGAACCTTGGCATTGGAGATATGTTGGACAAGAACATGCTAAAAAAATTAAAGAATTAGGTATGTGCTTAGAAGAATATATAAATAGTGAATATTAAAAATATCATGAAAAATTAGTAATGAAACCTCAAAGTAAAGCATAAAATTAAATAGCTTTAACTTGGAGGTTTTTTTATGTTTTTGATATTCAACAAAGAAAAAATATATGCATATTTAGTATCAGTAATAACAATTGTATTACTTTTAGGACTAGCAACAACAATGAGTAATAAAGATACAGTAGAAACATCAGCAAATACCACAAAATTATTACCAATATATAATGTACAAACAAATGAAAATAAAGTAGCATTCACAATGAATTGTGCATGGTAACAATTACTTTTATGATAGAAATTGAAAACAAGTTATTTTAGGATTTTTTTAATATTTAAAACAATGATATTGTTAAGATTTATATGAATTTAAAATATCATTGTTTTATTTTATAAAAAGATTAAAAGGTATATGAAATTATTAAAAAATATGATAAAATAAGAAAAAATATAAAGGAGTATTAAATGGAACTATTAAAATATAATAGAAAAGAAAATTTAAATAATAAATTAGTAATTAGAAAAGTAAAATATGAAGATATTGAACAAATTGTTGATATAAATATCAAAGACTGGAAAAAAGTATATAAAGGAATAATAGATGATGAGATTTTGGATAATCTTAATAGAGAAGAAAAAATAAAAAAATGGAGAGAACATTACAATATAGGAAATGTAATTGTTGCAGAAGAAAATGGCACTATATTAGGATATTGTAGATATGATGATAATGTAGTTTATGAAAATACTGATATAGATTCAGAGATTATAGCAATATATGTGGATTGTGATAAGTTGGGAAATGGAATAGGAAAGAAGTTAGTAGAATATGTAAAGAATGATTTGAAAAATAAAAATAAAACTAAAATGGTAATATGGTGTTTGGAGAAAAATCAAAATGCAAGAAAGTTCTATGAAAAAATGGGTGGAAATTTATTATCTGATGAAAAGCATTTTGAAAAAGAAGGAAAAAAATATAAAGAAGTAGGATATGTTTACAATATTAAAGATGATGAATAGGAATTGATAAATATTATAAATTATGCTATATTAATAGCATAGTGTAAGGAGTGATGATACTATGAGTGAAAAAATATATACAATTGATGAAATAAAAAAAATATTGAAAGAATTTTTAAAAGATAAACCTGTATATCAAGTAATACTATTTGGTTCTTATGCAAAACATGAAGCAACAAAAGAAAGTGATGTAGATTTAATAATAGATACAAATGCAGAATTAAAGGGATTTGCACTATTAAAATTAATATGCCAAATAGAAGAAAAATTGAAAAAAAATATTGATGGATTTGAAAAATATGAAATAATAGAAGATTCAGCAATTGACAAGGAAATAAAAGAAACAGGAGTTGTTGTATATGAAAAATAAAGAATATATGTCATTAAAAAAGATGATAGAATATATAAATAAAGCATTGAGATATACTGACGGGTGCGATTTTCAATCATTTTCAAGTAATGAGGAAAAAGTAGATGCAACTATTTTTGCGATTAGCCAAATAGGTGAATTAGTTAAAAATATAAGTAAAGAAACAATGGAAAAATATACTAATATAGAATGGATTATTATAAAAAATTTAAGAAATAAGATCGTTCATGATTATGAGGGAATAAAATTAAATCTTATTTGGGACATAATAAAAAATGATATAGTACAATTGAAAGAAGATTTACAAGAGATATTAGATAATAATAGTTAATTTTTAGAGGTCAAATATGAAATTAGGTATAATAACAGATATACATAGCAATATTATTGCACTAAATGAAGTATTAAAAGAATTTAAAAAAATAAAAATTGATAAAATAATTTGTTGTGGAGATATCATAGGAATAGGACCAAGTCCAGAAGAAGTAGTACAAGCATTAATGCAGATGAGTGATAAGTTAATAGCAGTTAGAGGAAATCATGAGAAATATTTATTAGATGGATTACCAGTAAATGTACATGATGATAAAAGAAATATGAGTTTAGAAGAAATTCAAAATCACAAATGGATTCATAGTAGAATAAGTGAACAATCAAAAAAGTTTTTAGAGAATTTGCCAACTTATAAAACGATAGAAATAGAAAACAAAAAAATATTTCTAATTCACTATCCTATGAATGAAGAAGAGGAATACAAGGAACATATAAAAAATCCTACATTCGAAGAAAATAAAAAAATGTTTAGTGAGGTTAATTCTGATATTTATGTATATGGACATACTCATGTAGTTTGTATAAATAATAGAGACAATAAATGGTTTATAAATGTTGGCTCATTAGGTTGTCCATTGCAGAGTAATATAGCAAATGCAGGAATATTAGATATAAAAGACGATAAAATAAATTTTGAGCAGTTAGCTATTCCATATAATGTTAATAAGGTTATAAAAGAAATTAAAAAGCTGAAATTTCCATTTTACGAAGGAATATTAAAAATATTTTATGGAGACAGATGACTAAAAGGATTACTAATAATAAGTTAGTAGTTCTTTTTTTGTTTCAAGTAATTAGAAATTGTGTATGCATAATTTCAAAAAGAAATGAGGTGAATATTGAAGTATATAAATATAAATCAAAAACTTAATTTTAAGTTCTGTCAAGTGCCAAGAAAAATTTTATACACAGAGCCATATAAATCGATTTTGTGCCCTTTATCTCAGTTAGCCTATATCTTTACTAGATAGATTAAATTTATCAAGGATGAACAACAAAGTTGACGAATATGGAAATATATATCTTTTTATGACAAGAAAAGAAATGGGAGAAAATTTAAAAGTAAGTAGTAAAACAGTAATAAAAATATTTAAAGAATTAGAAGAGGCAAAATTAATAAAACAAGAAAATCAAGGAAAAGGTAAAGCATATAAAATATATGTTGTAGATATATATTCTAAAGATATGGAAAAATTACATATAGGTAATGAAAAAAGTGCAAATAAAGTTGTGGAATTTTTACCATCAAATAATATAAATAAAAAATATAAATATAAAAGTGATAGAGATTATAGCAATTTTGATTGGATGAGTTTATATGCAAATAATTTTAAATAATTCTAAAAAAGACTTGAATAATTATTTAAACAGAGTTAACATCACACAGCAATGGGAGGTGAGATAAAAATGGTAAATAAAAATATTAATATGTTAGAAACTATATTCGAGGCAAGAGAAGAAGAATTGGCTTTTATAAATGAAGAAGATAAAAGATTTATGAATCAAGATAAAGCCAATAGAAGTAAAAAACATAATTTTCTAAACGAAAAAATAGAAAAAATTCCATACAATCTTAATGAATTAAAAGATGATATTATAAAAGTATTAGAAGATTATATTGAAACAGTAGATTATGAAAGTTATTATTTTTATAAAAAATATTATCTATCAGGATTGAAAGATGGAATCAAATTGCAAGAAGAATTAAAATAAAATTAAGGAACAAGTATAGATTTTTTTGAATTTATACTTGCTTTTTTTAGGATTAAGTGAGATATACAAAGGATATCACGAAAATGTATAAAGCACCCTGCTAAAAGCCACGCTTTTAGGCAGTAAGCGGGAGATGAGATATCTCCCTGATCCTGCAAAATTGTTAAAAACAATTTTGAAAAGAAAAAGCAACAAGAAAAGGAGGAAGAAAGTTGAAGGAAAAAGAAGAAGAAAAATTAGTAACTATGGTAATTAGAGTACCAAAATATAAAAAAGATATGATAAAAAATATTGCAAAAAGTCAAGGAAGATATGAAGCAGATATTATTAGAAGTGGTATAGATAAGGAATTAAATTTAGATTTATATCAAGATAAAATGGAAGAATTAATTAAAGAAATTTTAAAACCAATTGAAGAAAAAATGGACAAGTTTTTAAAGACACAAAGAAAAATAAGTATAAAATTTTTAAGAACAATGGCTATTGGTACATACTTAAATAGTGAAGTTATGAAAAATTTATTAGGTGATGAACATTATGAGAGATTTAATAAAATGTTAAAAAATGCAAGAAAAAAAGCGAATTATTATGTAAGTAAAGACCCTGAAGGAATGACTAAAATGGATTTATATGATTTTTATATTATAGGAGATGTTTATAGAGAAGAGTTTAGGAATGAATAGAGGATAATGAAATAATTAAGAAGGTAATTTATAATTGTAATTATAAGAAATATATATTATAATTAAAAAATAAAATTATAAATAAGCATAATCAGAAGGAGATAAAGATGTATAGTAGAAATATAGAATTTGAAAAATTACTAGAGACAAATCCAATTTTAGTTAAGTCAACTAGAATAATAAGTAAATTAGCAAAGGAAAATAGTTCAATTCCTTTTTATGAAGAACATTTTATACCTTGTGCAAAGATTTGCTTTGAAATGTCAGACATAAAGAGAATCAATAAAATAGACGCTATATTAACAGGATTATTTCATGATGTCGGAAAATTTATGCTTAAAGGAGAAATAGATAATCATGAGATTATAGGAGCAGAGTATGCAGAAGATTTTTTAAGAGAAAATAACTATAAAGAGACAAAAATACAACTAATAAAACATGCTATAATGAATCACAGAAAAAATGCGAATGATGCTTTTGATGAGATGAGTAAATTAATAATAAATTCAGATATAATTTCTTATATTCTTCATAAAAAATATTTTTTTGAGTATTTATTGAAATTTGCTAATGAAGATGAAGCAAGTAAAACAATTAATAAAAAAATTTCGGACTCTTATGAAAGAATGGATGAAGATGGAAAAAGGATGATTTTTGATTTACTAATACAATTAATATGAATTTTTATAATACATAAAAGGTACATTTTGTATCAATATTTTGAAAATAGATATAACTGTTGTAAAAACTATTTCTTATTGATATAATGTAAAATATAAAAATAAGAAGTGGAGTGATTAGAGATGGAAGAT
>CAMMNR010000081.1 GCA_946498265.1 uncultured Clostridium sp.
ATGCATCCCATCCCATTGGATGTAAAACATTATATCCTTGCATTCTTTTCATTCTTGATATAATGTCTGTTGCAGTATATCCTTCTGGATGTCCAACATGTAATCCTTGTCCAGATGGATATGGGAACATATCTAAAGCATAAAATTTAGGCTTAGAAAAATCCCATACATCTGTATAGAATGTTTTATTTTCATCCCAATAATCCTGCCATTTTTTTTCTATTTTGTTAAAGTTGTAATCCATAATTAGTATCACGTTCCTTTCCTAGGGCATAAATTAATTGAAAAGCCCATTTTAATATAAATATTAAGTCATATTATATAATAAAAATTGCTTGATTTCAAGAGATTTTGAAGATGAATAGCTAAAAACTTTATTTTCGAATAAAAAAATCTTAAAAAAAAACTTGTATGTGAATAGATAATATGATAGTATAATTAAAGATACGGTTGTATGAAAAATACAACCGTATACAGAAAAGTCCTATCAACTTCCAAAATTAGGACCTAGCATACTTTATAAAAGTATAAGCCATATTTATTATAACACAAAAACTATATTAAAGTAAAGTATGCTTTTTCTGTAAAATAAAAAGAAAGGAGGAAGAAAAGGCATGCGTTACGTAGTAAATAAGAATGCACAAATAAAAACAGGAGATCACAAAATACATAAAATCACGTGCAAAAGAAAACCAAAAAACATTAATGTAATAGAATTAAAAGATGTATATGATTCTAAAGTAGCATTGTGTGAAGCCAAAAAACATTTCTTTAATGTTGATGGATGTAAATATTGTTGTCCAGAAATTCATTTAAAAGACTAAAAAATGATATTTTTAATATACTAAATTGTATATGAATAAATAAAGGAAAAAATAGGACATACTATAAATATTATAGTATGTCCAAAGAAGATAATAATAAAGTTAAATAGTCTGACATTTTGTTCATTAAGTTTAGTATCTTTGGAAGGAGTGAGGTACAATGAGATTAAGTGATGTAACAGAAATATTTATTGGAATATTGATAAAAAGAGAAGAAAAAATAAATGGAGAGTATCAATTTCCAATATTTGATTTGAAAAATTATGAAAATAATGAAAATGAATATGACATTATAGAAACTGATAAAGATTTAGAATATAAACTTACTAAAAAAGGAGATTTGATTTTTAGATTGGTATATCCTAATAAAGTTATATATATAGATAATAACTTAGAAGGAATGATAGTTTCTTCACAGTGGTGTGTCATAAGACCAAACAAAATAAATGCTAAATTTTTAAAATGGTATTTAGAAAGTGATGAAGGAAAAAGAAATATATTAACAAATGTTTCAGGTTCAACTGTGCAAAAAATTTCAGTGCAATCACTTAAAATGTTAGAGATACCAGAAATTGATTTAGAAAAACAAAAGAAATTAGAAGATATAATAGAATTATGGAAAAAAGAGAAAAAAATATTATTAGAAATAATAAATAGTAAAGAATTATTATATAAAAATTTAATAAGCGAATTTATAGAAAATGAAACTAAAGTGGGAAATGTTTAAGGAAGAAATGAGGTAAAGATGGAATTACTTTTTAAAATTTATGATGAAGTCTTATACTTGTGTAAACAATTAAAAGATAAAACAAATTTAAAAACAAATTATATAGAATATATTTCTGCATTATTATATATAAAATATTCAACAGATAGTTTTTTTTATGATGATTTTTCAGAATTATATCAAGAGCGAAATAATTATTATATAGCAGAACTTATAGATGATGAATTAGAAAGAATTAGAAATAATGAAAAAGATAAGTATCTTTTTAGTAATATAAAGTTCAAGGATATAATTATATATAGAGATATAGGTGAAGAAAATATACTATCAGTTGTAATATTAAATTTGTATAAAATTTTTGAAAATAAAGATGTAGAACAAAAAATGATTGTGGCAGTTTATAGAGCTTTGTTGGAACAATTTATACAAGAAAAGGAATTAGTAATAGGTGATAGAGAATTTTATACACCAAATTGTATTACAAATTTAATGTCAAAATTAGTTTTTAAAGAGGGAAAATGTAAAGTATATGATCCAGCATGTGGAAGTGGAAATTTTTTAATAAGTGCAAATAGTATATTAGATGCAGAAGTATATGGAGATGAAAGTAATATAAATTATTATAATATTTGTAAAACTACTTTACTTTTATGTGAGATAGATAATAGTAAGATAAAATTTAGTAATACAGTAAATAATGAATTTGTAAAAAATGAAAAATATGATATTGTTATGTGTAATCCTCCATTTTCAACTAAAAACTGGATAGAAAATGCAAATAAAGAAAATAAAAAAATATTTAAAGAGTATAAAATGAAGTCAACATCAGTTGGAGACTACGCTTATTTACTTAAATGTTTATCTTATTTAAATGAAAATGGAAATATGGCAATAATATTGCCACATGGAGCGCTTTTTAGAAATTCAGAAAAAGAGACGAGAAAAGAATTAGTAAATAAAAAATATATTAAAGCAGTTATTGGATTACCAGAAAACTTATTTTTTGATACTAGACTATCAGTAGTTATATTAATAATATCAAAAAGAAAAGCTGATGACACAATTTTATTTATAGATGCAAGTCAAGAATACCAAGATAGTAGCTATAAAAAATGTTACGAAATTCCAGAAGAAAGTATACAAAAAATTTTAAATGTATATAATGAAAAAAAAGAAATAGAGGGATTTTCACATGTAGCAACAATACAAGAAATAGAAAATAATGAATATAATCTATCAATAAAGAAATATGTAAAACAAATAAAACCTAATATACAAGTTGATAAAATACCTTTAGCTTATAAAATTCTTAATTTAGAAAGAGAAGCTTCGATTTTAGAAGAAAATATAAAAGATGTTTTAGAGGTATTAGGAATGAAGGAAATAGCTAATTTAAAAATTCCAAAAAATCAAGATTATGACTTTGATTATAGTATTTTGGGTAAAAATATTAGGAAACAAAGAATAAAGAAGGGGTACACGCAAGAAAAATTAGCAGATGAATTAGGTATTAGTTTAAAATATATTTCTAGAATAGAAAGTGGAGCTAGTGGAATAAAAATAAGTACTTTAGCTGAAATATGTAAGCTTTTGAATGTTGAAGCAGATAAATTATTGTTTAAATAGATAAATTTTTTAGATATTGATTAGATTAAAATGATATATAAATAAAAAAATAATATAAAATGTAAGTCTTAAAAGTAAAATTTTAGGACTTATATGCAAATTTGAGGCTGATTACAATTAACATAGAATTAGCCCTTTTTAAATTTATCTAAAAAAGTGTTGACAAAAAAAATTATTTAATATATAATGCGTATGTAATACACAAAGAGTGGAGGATAATTGAGGGTAATATGGATATAAATAATCCTTTGTATAAGAATCAAGGAATACATGTTGTTTGTACTTTATTTACAGTAAAAGCTGGAGAAGTAAAAGTATTACTAGTGCAAAGAAGTAATAGACCTTATACAGGTAAATGGATGTTGCCAAGTGGAGCGGTATATAATAATGAAGATTGTGAAACAGCAATAAAAAGGGAAATGTTAGAGAAAACAGGAATAACAGGAATATATGTAGAACAATTTCACACATTTAGTGATCCTAAGCGATCTCCACTAATGAGAATGATAGCTGTAGGGTATATAGGAATTGTAAATAGCGAAAATTTAAAAATTAAGAAGAAAACAGAAAAAACTCAGGATTCAGAATGGTTTAATTTAAGAGATATACCAACAGATTTGGCATATGACCATAGAGAAATTTTGTTAGAAGCTATAGAAACAATTAAACACAAAATAATGAGAAGTACAATAGTAGAATCGTTATTACCTAAATATTTTACATTGCCAGAGCTTCAAAAGGTATATGAGGCAATTCTAGGTAGACAATTTGATAGAAGAAATTTCAGAAAAAAATTTCTTGGGTTAAATTTAATAGAAAACACAGGATTGACACAAGATGTAAAAGGTCATAGACCTGCAAACTTATATAAATTTGTAACAAAAAATGGATATGATATTGATATTTTTTAAGAGAGTTTTCTCTCTTAAAAAAATCATATCAATGCGTAAAAAATACGCAAAAAAGAAAGGAGGAAATATGAGATTTCAAAAAGAAGAAAATACTCAAATTCGCTTTGAAAAAGATGGCATCTATATTATGAATTCAAAGTATCAAACCAAAGAAAAAATAACTGACATAGAAAATGAAGGCAAACAGTTCTATAAAGCAATACATTCAGAAGAAGTAAAAGAAACAGCAGAAATAAAAAAATTCATTAAAAAGAAATTTGTTGTTCCACTTAGAAGCTATGAAAAAGAATTTGAAGAAAAAAGTTTAGAACATACTAGTGAACCTATTTATATGACATTAGGAATAACATCAGGTTGTAACTATAATTGCAAACATTGTGGAAATAATTCAGAGATAGTCAAAGATACGGACTTAAAGAAAAATGAAATCTATAAATTATTAGATCAGATGGTAGAAATCAAACTATTAAAGTTAAATTTTACAGGTGGAGAGCCAACAACTGATCCTAATTTAGTTGATTACATTAGATATGTAAAAGGAAGAATTCCGAGAATTACAATTACTACAAATGGAAGTCTAATAACAGAGAAAAAAGCAAAAGAATTAAAAGAGGCTGGATTAAATATGGCTAAGATATCAATTGATGGATTATCAAAATTCCATAATGAGTTTAGAAATTATGAAGGTGCATATGAAAAAGCAATTAATGCAGTAAAAAATTTTCAGAAATATGGAATAGAAGTAAGAGTTCAATCAACATTAACAAAATATAACAGAGAAGATCTATTAAAACTAATGGAAGTGTTATCAGACTTAGGAATAAGCCATCAGACAATTGTTCCTGTATGTCCTATTGGTAGAGCAGATAAAGAAATGATGCTTTCAAAAGAAGAATATAAAGATTTTATTACGCAAATGTATAAAAAAGTAATTTATCTATTAGAGAAAGGAAATAAAACGAATTTTCAAATAAGACCAGTATTTGGGGCAAGAGAATTATTTGATAGTTTAAAAACTACATTTGAAACACTTAGTATGAAATATAGTTGTGAAGCATTAAAAAATACGATGGAGATACAACCTAATGGAGATGTTGTTCCTTGTTCATTCTTAAGTGTTCCAATTGGAAATGTACGAAAAAATACGCTATCTGAAATATGGGAATCAGATAAATCAAAGGAATTTAGAAAATTATTTGATAATAACAAAGACAATGAGCATTGTTCAAAATGTAATAAGAGTGACTTATGCAACGGTGGATGTATAGCAAACAAATATTATTATTACAATGATTTTAAAGCTAGAGAGCCTTATTGTTTTGTAGATCAAGATTGGAGGGAAATATGTTTAAAGAATTAAGAAATATAGAAAAAAGGGAAGATGGAATATATATTTTAAACAAATTAGGACATGTAGCAATGATTCCTCTAGAATTAGAAGATGAATTATATAAATATGCAGAACTAGAAGATTTACCAGAAAAAACACCAGAGTTTATATATGATTTAGCAAATATTGGGCTATTAGAATATACAAACTATGAGCCAAATGAAAATCAACTTTATTTTGATGATGCAATACTGAAAAGCCAAGATGATAAGCCAGTATATAGAGGACCAATTATTGCGCATTTAGCAATTACTAATGCTTGTAATATGAATTGTAAATATTGTTCAGTTAAAAATATACATAGTAAAATTAGAAATGGTTTATCAACAGAGGAATATAAAAAGATAATTGATAAATTAGTTGATATTGGTACATTTCAAATTGGTCTTACAGGAGGAGAACCTACAACGAGAAAAGATTTAGTGGAACTTGTAAGATATATAGCAAGTAAAAATGTGGCATGCAATTTAACAACCAATGGTTTCATTGTCCCAGAAGAATTAATTATTAAGCTAAAAGAAGCTGGATTAACTCAAGTTCAAATTTCTTTAGATTCTTACAAAAAAGAGGTTCATGAGAAATATAGAACAGAAGGAAGTTTTGATAGAGCAATACAAACTGCAAGATTATTTAAAAAACATGGATATATAGTTGGCGTTGATACAGTAGTTACAAATAATAATATAGATGATCTAGAAGAATTTATGAATTTCTTAGAAGATAATAATTTTGATGGTCTAACAATTATAAAGTTAAAACAAGGATACTTAGATTTAGAAACATTTATGGAGCAAGTACCAGAATATAATAAGTACGCTGAACTTATAGATAAAATTTGCAAAAGAAATGGAAAATTAGAAATAACAATAGATTGTTCTTCTGTATCAAACTTATGTAAAACATTAACATTGGAAGAACAAAACAAAATTCATTCTGCAGGTTGTCCAGCAGGTCATACATTGATTTCAATTGCACCAAATGGTGATATGTACCCATGTGCAGCCTTAACAAATGAAAAGTATAAAATAGGAAATATTTTAACAGATGACTTAGAAAAAATTTGGAATGAAAGTGAGATTTTAAGGAAACTAAGAGGGATAAAAAAACATGTTGAAGGTAAATGTAAAAATTGTATAAAATTGGATGTGTGTAGAGCAGGATGTAGGGGGATAGCAGATAGTTTATCAGGTAAACAATATATTAGTGATGCAAATTGTAAAATTAGTTTGTAATGACAAAATATAGACTTAAAGTTAAAATATGTTACTGAAGCTGTTTGAGCAAAGCAGATTACAGATTCACAATCTGTAATGAAGAGGAGGTGATAGTATGGTTAAACTAATTATTTCTGCAATGGCTTGTGGTCATTATTGCTATTATAGTAGATTACCAAAAAGAGCATAGTTTTAACCAATAGAGGAGTATTTAAGTTACTCCTCTATTTAAGTTTTAAAGGAGGAATTTTATGTTAGAACAAGAAATAAAAAATAAGATTAGACAAATGTATATAAATAGAAATTGGGAAAAAAGAGTAACAGATTCAATTATAGAATTTGTCATAAACTTTAAAAAGACATATGGAGAAAAGTATATAGATATAATTTTGAGTAGATTACAAGAATTAAAAGAGATTAGAAAAGAATTTAACAATAGTAAGTATCAAGCTTCAAGTAAAGCAAATTTTATTGTATTTTTTAAAGATATAAAAGATGATATACAATTTAAATATGTATTGGAACACGAGTTGTTTCACTTTATTCAAAAAGAAGGAAGTATTTTTGAAGAAGTACCAAAAATGTATAAAAATATATTAGATGATAATATAAAAATATTATTATTTGAAGAAGCATTTGTGCAATATTTTACAGCTCGTATAAATAATAAAACTCCTGAGTATACAATAACAGATAAAAATGGAAGCATAAAAAAATACTGGTTAAATAAGTGTTATAAAGATATAGTAGGATATGTAGAAGAATTGGAACAAAAAATAGGAAAAATTAAATTATTAGATATGTATATGGATGATAAGTGCTATGAAGATGAGCTAATAAAATTTGATAATAAATATGGAAAAAATGCTTTTAGTAAGTACATTGAAAAAATATGTTCTAACTTATAATATCAATATATATTGTAAAAGGTATAGTAAGAAAGTTTGACATTTATAGTAAATGCGATTAAATTCTTTATTTTATTAAAGTTATATGGTATAAAATGTAGTTACTAGAAAAAGAGTATATTGAAAAGTTTAGGTCAGCTCTCCGATATACTCCAAAAAGGTTAAAAACTAATTTTCTTGTTTTTGTTTTTCTAAGATTTTATATTAGTAATCTTTCATATGACTATATTTCAATTTTGTTGCCATCCCTCCTCGTATATGTCTTTCTGCTTTATTTTCATCTAGTATTACTCTTACTTCTTTAGCTAAACTAGGATTTATTTTCTTTAGTCGTTCTGATACATCTTTATGTACCGTTGTTACTTTTCGTAACGGTAGAATTTATATCATCAAAATTCGTAATTACTGTAGGCTGACTTCCAATTTCATTTAATAATTTTAATCTTACTTCTACATTTCCTTCGCTATCTACTT
>CAMMNR010000082.1 GCA_946498265.1 uncultured Clostridium sp.
TAGTGGTTTTCCCTGTTCCGCCTTTCTGGTTGGCAATCGCAATTACTTTGCAATTTGCCATCACGGTTTCCTCCTTTCCTAAAAATTTAATAGCCATCTTCCCGTGTGGGGAAATGGCTATGTATAAAAATAGACATGAAAAAAGCCGGAGGATTTTCAGTCATTGAAAACCTTCCGGCTATGTAAATTAATCCATTTTTTGTAATGCCTTATTTTGCACCATAATCAGCTTATAAGATTTGTCCTCTATTTCTTCAAGTGTCGCTTTTGTATCACTATCTTTAATAGTAATTCCTACTATCGTCTGACATGCATTTCCGAGATTCAAAATACTTTCGAAAAAACTACTCATATTCTCAGGTACAATACTGTGTTGATTAGGCTCATCAAATATCAAAACATTAGGATGATTCCCACCTTTTTCCATTGAAACTTGCATTAGCGCAACAGTGTACGCCCATATTCCTCTAATATTATCACTTGCGGAAGAATCAAACTTCATGTCAAACTCTTCAATGACTGGTAAATATGTTTCCTTAGAAATACTAATTTCATCCATATTTGCCACACTCTTATATCCATAGGTTTTTAAATTTGCAACAAAATGTTCCCTAAGTAATGACAATTTTTCTAAATCTAATTGAGTAAACTTTTGAGTAGGAACCTTCTCTTTATCTTCCAAATACTTTTTCCAATCCTTAGATAAATCTAATAGCTTACTTTTCTTTTCTTCTACAAAAGATAATAACGTTTCCATCTTTTCAATTTTACTCTGAACATCTATTTTTTTATAAACGATTGTCTCTGAAACACTATCATCCACAGAATATAAATCACTGCGAACTGCCTTTGCTAATCGCTGCAATGAAAATACTTTTCCCATTAGCATTTGGATTTTCCTATCCATTTCATCGCGACTTTTAATATGACTTTCCCTTGCATAATTAAGCATAATTTTCTGTGCTTCTAAATGACGTATATTTTCGTCTATACTCATTATTTCCATACCTTCAATTGTTGGCAATAAAGTATCCGGTATTTTTTGCTGACATATTGGACAAATATTTTCAGAAACTGAACATCCTACTTTTGATCCTAGGTCTCTTAGTCGAGCTGCATCTTTATTATTTTTTAAATCATTCTCAACAACTTCTAAATTGCTATTTAAAACTTGAATCGATGCTTTTTCATGAAGTACCTGTTTCCTTAACACATTTATATCTTCTTTATATTTTTCGATATCTGTTTCAATTTCTTCCAACTCATGTTGGAGCTTATCGAAATTATCAATTACTTTTGGTTTAATCACTTCTAATTTTTTATATTCTTCTTTTTGATTTTCCAAATATTCCTCTACATCTTTATCGTCCTTTAGAACATGCACTCCGGTCATGTTTATAGCATTTATAATACAAGGCTTTAAAGGAACTCCTATTATAGAACAAGTTTCTCGATTAACTGCATTAAACAGTTCTCTTACATGAAGCTCCCATTCACTTTTAATTTTATACTCTTCTGATTTTAAATGTTCTTTATTTTTTTCATTAACCAACGTATCTAAATTAAGCACAAATTCTATTACTCTTTTTTTGGAATCTTTTATTCCCAAATAAGGCATGCCAGAAAAAAGATCCCCCCACCCATGTTTTTGTTCAATAAACATACAAGAGAACAAAAGTTGTAAATATAGTTTACGCTGATTGCCATCTGTTGATGGAACCGTTGGCAAATCAAGATGTAAAAATTTTTCCAAAAAATGATGAAACCCTTTGTCATTCACTGCTGCATTTTGCATATGAACATACATATCTTCAACAAGAGTGTCCTTATTATTAATATCTTTAAGTTTTGAAAAAAACACGCTAATTAGTTTTGTATCTCTATTTTCCATTTTAGCAGATCTGAAAAGAGAGATTATTTCTATCCCATTAGAAATCTCTAAATACATTTTCGCCTCAAGCACGTGCAATTTTTTCTCGCCATCTTCAATAAATGTCTTATATACAGATGTTAATACCTTTTCTCCCTTTCCTCCAATTATCTCTTCAAATCCAAGACAATAGTATATTGCTTCCAGTATTGAGCTTTTTCCACATGTATTGTCTTCGCTCGCAAGAAAATTTAGCCCCGAATCAAACGATTCATCTACCCCATATTGTCCATTTTCCGTTTCTATTTCAATCCGTAATCGGTTAATCTTCAGCATTTCCATACCTCCATGCGGACATTAAATTCTCTATTTTTTCTGTTGTTAACTTGTTTCCTATCTTTACAAGATACTCCTTTTCTCTAGTCATTAGGTTATCATCTTTTTTTATTTCTCTTACCAGTTTTTTACCTTTATCGGTTAACTTTAATGTTCCATTTTTAAGTTGAAAAATAAGTCCTTCAGCTAGTGCATACTTTACAGCATGATTAATTGCTGGATCAAATCGAACTAGAATATACGAGATTTTCTCATTCACATATTTCTCCAACTTATTCATATTATCTTGCGTGTTTAAAGCACAAGATAAAATATGTAACTTAATTAAAGAACAACCACTTCTGCCCGAACAACATAATGCAATCACCAAACAAATTTGCGATAATTTATAGCTAATTCTATAATTGTAAGGAACCGCATCCGGTTTTGAATCAAAAATAATCTCATCAGTTAATAGATATTCTTTCAAAATGGCACCTACTTTCTAAACTGCATAGAGCAATCCGCTAACCACATGCTGATAATATCTGTTTTTAATTCAAGAATAGATGCAGCCGAAAAATATCCGCATGTATCCTTTAATTGTTGTTCAAAATCTTTCAGTATTTCATTAAATATGTCACTATTCATAGTTTTATCTGTGTTCATCATTGTTTTCATTTTAACTTGTTTTTTGTATGCTTGCTCTAACCTATACACATCTTCATATATTTCTGCATAAGAGACTCTAAGAGTTTTCATTATTTCCATCCCCTTAATATATGAATCAATATATAAGTCAACAACTTCGTTAAAATCTTCTTCGACAGCAATGGTTCCCATTACTGCTTCTACTTTTCTTTTTATATTTTTTACCTTTTCAGAGTCGCAATTCAGCCAATCTGGTCGTTTAGCTTCAATCCCTGATAAATCTAACTTAGTATCTGTTAATGATTTTCTAATTGTTCTTGTTATTTCAAATCTAAAATCTTCTGCCTGTTTTATTACAATGATAAACTTGTCATCAATATAATCATAAAGCGTTGGATTAGCCTTCTTTTTATTTATTACTTCTTTTTTCTTACTAGCAGCATGCTGTATTATTCTTGAATCTTTATAATATGGAATAACAAAATGCCATTCTTTTATAGGGGGGACTCCTAACTCTTTTAGTCTCTTTTTATAATCCAGTGATAAAAGTTTATTAATATCTTTTGTCATCTTATCTCTTTGATGTGCATATAGCTCATCATCTGAATATTCTCGTTCCGGACAATAGCATTGGTTTACAATCCCATTTTGTGTAAACCCTTCTATACCAGCATCTCCTTCGTGAATCGCAGGTACTTCCATATAGTGTTCAGATTGATATCTGATTCTATAACACGATTGGCATAATTCTTCCCACGAATCCCCGTCTAATTTCCCTTCATAAAAATCTAAAATCATTAAGACCACCACCCAATATTTTTACAGATATTGTAGATTCATGCAATGGAGTAGTTGAAATTGCGCTTGAATCAATTATTATTTCTTTATTAGTATCAAGAATTCTTATTTTAACTAAATGTACTTTTTCAAATATGTTAAGAAGAAGTACTCGTTTACTTATATAATAGTAATTCTCATTTTTCTTTAGGTTGATAACATCACTTTGCCTCATATACTTCTTCACTTCCTGTCCTATTATATCATGGACAAGCAACCAAAACTATGCACTATAATAAGAAAAGCCGGTTGCCTTTTATCTAAACAACCAGCCATATTATCCAAGAGATATTATTCTATTAAGTTAATATTTCCCCATTACAAATTCTTTCTTCAAAATAATAAAGCTACTCTAAACCTAATTATTTTCAATGCTTTCCGCTACCTATGTTCCTGCCAAAACTCTAGGAAACTCTAATTAACTTTGTGGATCCAACATTTTATGAGTCAATAGAAAACGTATAAATTCCGCCATGTCTATATTGGATGGCATCATATAAATGCAACTCATTTACAAGTTTCTTCCCATAGCCATCCGGTCCTGGATCATATATTATAACCTCATCATTTACATTTACCTCGCTAATTAGACTAACATGCCCCAACTCATTAGCATATTCTTTTCCATATAGTATTCCATAACTATAACTACATATAAGATATTCTCTATGCCTTAAATGTTTTCTGATAAAATCCGCAAAGCAAATATCGGAAACTCTATTTATTTCGTAATAATTAATTTTAAATTTTATTCTATTTTTTTCAAAAAATTCTTGGATCTTTTCCAGATCAATATGAATGCCAAAATCTAATGAAGATGAACTCTCCGATTGATTATTAATAATCCTTTTATATCCACAAGGTACAACAATTCCAAAATACTCTGCAATCTCAAATTGACTAATATTCATATCAAATGCATCATTTATAATCATTTCTAACAGAGCCGGAAAGCACAAATAATTTTCGGCTATAACATTTTTCATCTATTTTCACTCTCCTCTAACATTTTATTTATGATGTTTTCTAATTCTGAATGAGGATCTTTCCATGTTTTAGGTTTTATAGTTTTTCCATCCACCCCATAATGCGGTTTCCCGTCATTCCATAATTTACTCATATTAGCGTTGTGTACAACGCTAAAAAGCTTTTCTGGTTTTATTCCCATTTCAACAAGTGTACCTAATGCAAAATAAATCAAGTCAATCATCGCATCAGCCTGTTCTACAATATCCGGAGCCTCTATAAACTCATTGATCTCTTCCAACATCCATGTGTATCGTTTTTTTGCCCTACTTTCATCCATCATGATAGGCTTTTCGGAAACGGGATGTCCAAATTTGATTTGAAATTCTTTAACTTTACTCCATTCTTCATTAATGCTCATTTGTATTACCTCCATAATAAAATTTCTTATTTCTTTTTAATTCTGCAATAATATTATCAACCAATTCTCTATCTTCTTTTATGTAGTAACTTAACACATCACAACTAGGTTTATCAATACTTTCTTTTTCTTTCCTAGTTTTTGCATCAATAGTTGCATTATAAATTTGACCTTTCGACTGCTCATCAAGATCAAAATATCTGTATAATTTACAATTTAATTCACCAAACTTTTGATCAATATCCCCCTTATCTCTATCTGCTCTAAATAAAACGAATGCTTTTTGAGGTTTTAAAATATTCATTTTACACGCATCTATCATTTCATTAAATTTTTTTAATGTAGATAACAACTGTGTTCCTCCAGATGTGTTACAATCAACTAGGTATCCAATGAGTTTTTTCTTACTATTTTTGCTTTTATTCAATACTGAATACGACCCTTCAAAATTAACTCGAATTACCGCTTCAGAAAGGGCTTGTCCAGGGGCAATGACTGATGACTTATCTTCACTATCCTTTACCACAATTAGTTCCGCATTTAGACATTTAGCCACTGCTTGTGCAAAAAGCAGATTTCCCCCCTTAGGAACAATAATGAAATCTGGCATATCTATATTATTGTCTATCATTAAATTCAGCATGATACTGGTTAATTCATTTAAATCATTTTCATTATGTGATATTTCCATTGTGTTAATATAATATAAACTTTTTGAGATTGATTTTCCACCATAATTTATCGGTTTTTCAAAATAAGTAAAGTATCTACTTAACAATATGATAAGCTTTTCACTTGCATTTCCTTCGTTAATTCCAGAATTATCCTTAATTTTTCTGCTTAAATCCGAAATATCATCCGTAATTTCTTTTGCGAGATCAACGCTATATCCTAATTGCAATAAAGCCCTTTCCATAATATTAATATCATAACGCCCATAAATCAGCCATGAATATTTTGAAGTTGGTTTTACAATACCCAAAATAGCGACTATCATTCTAACAGAATCTAAACCTAAAAGAAACAATATGACTGTATCAAAAAAGCTACTCATCAATAAAGTCCCCCATTTTTTTATGAATATAGGATAAAATTAAATTGTTATCCGATTCAAAATATTCACAACTTTTTTTTTCTATATATTCATATAGCTGGCGTTTCTTTTCAACGTCTTCAATCACATTCCAATACTCTGGTTCGTTAAGCCAAGCAACTTTTCTTATAGACACATCGTATTTGCCCTCTATGTATTCTTTATAAAATCTGGAGTTAATGTCGACATATAAATCTCCCAACACAAACTTTTTTATAAAAGCCAAATCATCTATTATTTCTTTATACTCTGTTAAAGTAATAAACGGCAAAATAGGTTTTATAATTGCACTCGTGTATATCCCCATATTCTGTACTTGTTCAAGCAAATTTACTCTTTGCCTATAAGTTGTTGTTCCCTTTTCTAACCTATCAATATAATATTTGTTAGAAAACGAAACACTTAATTTTACAAAACCTCGATTTTCGCGTTTTAATTCATTATCCAACAATTTTAAATAATTTAACTGATTCGTATTTATCATTTGTTTAGTAGAAATACTTACATAAATAAATCGATTTTTTAATTTTAAAATATCTTTTAAAGGAATACTTTGTTCAAAAAACTCACTATCACAACATGGGTAAATTATCACAGAATCATCATCTGATTTGATTAGCTTTTCAACAGCAAATATTGGGTGCTTCGACTCTACATTTTGCCATTTAGCAAAGCAGTATGAACAACTTGCTCCGCATGGAACATTACCAGAAAAAAACTTTCTCTTCAATTTCTATTGACTCCTTTTCATTCATAATATGGTTCAATTTATTAAAAAAATAAAGCTTATTTAATATTCTATAACAACTGTTTCATAAATAGAATATAAAAGACTATCAATTCTTTTAAAAGCAACTTCTATTTGGAGTTTACTTTGTAAAAGGTCACAAACCATTGAAAAGTACCAAATATACCTCGTTTTTCGCACTCTGCACATTACATGCAAAAGCCTACCTTATTCTCGTTATATGCTTTCTTTACGATTACTAAAACCGTTCCTTCTAGTTTTGAAATATTCTCATTCAACTATTTTGTAATATAGTGCTCTACAATAAATTAGAAATCTCTTTCATTATGCCTCATATTATCTTCTCTATTCCATATAATACGTCAATACTGTTTATAAAACCTATTTTACTACTTATTAAACAATTTTAATATAATTATACTTGCTTTTCCGTCATTATACAATAAAATTTCTATTGCCGAATTTATTCTTCAAAAAGTCACAAAATCATTTTGTCCGCCTGGTATCATCCAGTCCGTTTAGTATCGTTCTGTCCACAAAATCTGGACTGAACAGCACAAAAAAGCACTAAATATACCTCATTTTCCGACTCCGGCACACTAGGAGACGAAATATTCTACAGAATTATCCGGAAAAAATTCTTTAAATTCTCCGT
>CAMMNR010000083.1 GCA_946498265.1 uncultured Clostridium sp.
AAAATAGGGAAAAAAACCCCCGTCCCCAAATTCCCTATAGCCACGTCCCAGTTTTAAAGGATGAACATCAGAATTGTGAAACTTTTGTGAATTTTAGCAATCTTCTATTGACTTTGCTAAAATTAAGTATATAATAATTAATGTAAAAAGATAAAAGTACTTTTAGTCTAAATTAATTTTATATGTGCTAGCTTCAAAGAGTGTCAACACATAAATATAAAAGGAGTTGATAATTATGATGATGATACCAAGAAGACATGATTTCGATTTATTTGATGATATGTTTAGAGATCCATTTTTTAATGAAAGTGAAAGTAAATTGATGAAGACAGACATAAAAGAGAAAAAAGACAAATATGTAGTAGATATTGATTTACCAGGATATGACAAAGAAGGAATAAAAATAGAAATTCAAGATGGATATTTAACAGTACATGCAAAAGTAGATAAAGAAGACAATGAGAAAGAAAAAGGTAAATTTGTACGTAAAGAAAGGTATATGGGAGAATGTTCAAGAAGTTTTTATATAGGAGATAATATAAAAGAAGAAGATATTAAAGCAAAATTCCATAATGGAACATTAACTCTAGAAATACCTAAAAAAGATGATGAGAAAAAATTACCAGAAAAGAAATATATACCAATTGAATAATACAATGATTATAAAGAAGGACGGAATAAAAGAAAGAAACGTCCTTTTTAATTTTTTATAAATTTTGTGCCAAAATAGCCCGTCCCTTTTGGCACAATAAAAAAAGATAGGAGTTGATAGTAAAATGAAATTAAAAGATAAGGTAGCTATAATAACAGGTGGAGCAATGGGAAATGGCTTAGGAATAGCAAAAGTATTTTTAAAATACGGAGCAAAAGTATCAATATTTGATTATTCAAATAAATTAGAAGAAACAGTTAATAATTTAAGAGAAGAAGGATATGAAGTAGACGGATATTTAGTTGATATAAGAGATAAAGAAAAAATAAAACAAAGCATAGAAAAAGTGATAGAAAAATATAATAAGATAGATATTTTAATAAACAATGCAGGGGTGGCTAAATTAACTCCATTTGAGGAAACAACAGATGAAATTAGAGATTTCCATTTTGATATAAACATAAAAGGTACTTGGAATATGTCACAAGAAGTATTACCACATATGAAAGATAATGGTTCAATAGTAAATCTTTCATCTGTAACAGGACCAATGGTAGCAGATACAGGAGAAGTAGCATATGCTACAACAAAAGCTGCAATTTTAGGGTTTACAAAAGGATTAGCAGCAGAAGTAGTAAAAAAAGGAATAAGAGTAAATGCAATTTTACCAGGTTATATAATGACTCCAATGGTTGAAGGAATAGCAAATGATTCTGATAGTAATAATCCAGAAAATGTAGTAAAAGGAATTGCAAATGGAATACCAATGGGAAGACTTGGAACTATAGAAGAATTAGGAGAATTAGCAGCATTCCTAGCTAGTGATGAAGCATCATACATAACAGGACAAGGATTTGTAATAGATGGTGGATCAACACTTCCAGAAACAATGAGCGTTGGAGTATAAGTATGACAAAAATAATTATTACTAAAAGTAACATCTAACTAAATTATAATATAATGAATTGATTAAAATTCACAAAAAATTTAAAAAGAACATATTGTAAATAGCTACCAGATGATTTATAATATTTATATAATATAATTTAGGAGTTACATAAATGTGGAAAAGAAAAGATTTAAAAACAAAAGCTAAGCAAGTGGTAAAAAAGAATTATTGGACAGCTATTTTAGTATGTTTTATAATAGCTTTATTAACTGGTGAATTTGGAACTTCAATTATAGGAATATGGCAAGGGCAAGATACAATTAATCCAAATTTCATTTCTGATACCCAAAAAATTATAGAAGAAAATATAGATTTACCTAAAATAAATAAAATGGATCAAATATCAATAATAGCAGAAGAAAAATTTCAAAAAACATTAAATGATTTTCAATTAAATGTGATACAAGCTTTAGATGCAAATTTAAATAGCATTACAAAACCACAAAAGTTTATATTAAAAATATTTGATGCAATACAATCTTTCAAAATGGATAAAGATAAACTGGCAGTAAGTTTAATTATAATGGCAATATTATCATATGCATTTACTGTATTTATAGCAGATCCACTAATAGTAGGAGGAAGAAAATATTTTTTAAAGGCAAGAAAATCAAAAGATGCAAAAGCCACAACATTAGGAGAGATATTTAAAAAAGGAAAATGGCTAAATATAACACAAATAATGTTTTTAAGAAATATATACAATGCTTTATGGTATTTGACAATAATAGGTGGAGTAATAAAAACATATGAATATAGAATGATACCATACATAATAGCAGAAAATCCAACTATACAAAGAAAAAAAGCTTTTAAATTATCTAAACAAATGATGAAAGGAAACAAATGGAAAACTTTTGTATTAGATTTATCATTTTTTGGATGGAATTTCTTATCAGTCTTAACTTTTGGAATACTTAGCTTATTATATGTAAATCCATATAATTCAGCAACTTTTGCAGAATTATATATTACTTTAAAAGAAGAAGCAATAAAAAATAAATATGAATATTATGAAGAATTAAAAGAAATCCAATAGGAAAAAATATTATTTTTTCATTTCAAAAAAATCAAAAAGTGTAGATTAAAGAAAAATTTTGGAAAAAGATGAAAGGAAAAAAATATCATAAAAAATCATAATATGATATAAAAACAAAACATATATCAAAAAAAGAAAAAAGATAAAAAACATTGTAAAAAGATGTAATTTGAAACTAATATATTTTAATTGTATTATAAGAAAAGTGTAATATAAATAAATATTATAACTTTTCTTTTTTATTAAATTAAAATCAGTTCAAAATAAAAGATTAAATTTACTATAAAAAGCCCAAAAATGAAAGCTCCGAAATAAAAGAGAAAAGTAAAATTAAGTATCTAAGTTGGAAGAAAGGGAAAGGTTGAAAAATAATTAAAATATTGAATATGTTAAACTTTATTTGAAATTTAATTAACATACAAAACAAAATTTTAAATTCGTTTTCATTGCCAAAATTTAATTTTTTCAACTTAATTTGTACCTTAGAAAGGAATGTGAGCAAATGAATAGTTTTTATGGAGGGATTTTTATAGACAGAAAAAAATTAGAGGAAGAAGGAAAAGGGTACCCAATTAAAATAGAATATTATAAAAAAATAAATGAGGATGAAATAGTAAAAAAGCAAAATCCAAAATATGGTATAAGTATAGTAAAAACAGAATATATACCAAATAATACAAGAATTGAACGCAAAGAAATAAAATATTTATCAAATGATGAATTAAAAATAAATAATATATTGAAACTTTTTAAAGACAATGAAGTAACACCAATAGCAGTAGAAGAAATAATAACAGATTTGTCAAAAAAATTTTTTTAGATAAAGAAAAAATCAAATAAAAGAATTTAAATTTTTTGTGAAAAAATGTTTTTATTTTGTAAAAAACTTGCAAAATACATAATTTTAAGCTAGAATACTATGAGTATCAATAAAATAATTAAGCGTAAATATATAATAAGGAGGCCAATAATGGCAGATAGATTAATAATTGTGGAATCACCAGCTAAAGCAAATACTATAAAGAAATTTTTAGGTGGAAGCACAAAAGTAGTAGCATCTATGGGACATATAAGAGACTTACCAAAATCAAAATTAGGAATAGATGTTGAACATGACTTTGAACCTAATTACATAAATATACGAGGAAAAGGAGACTTAATAAAAAGTCTAAAAAAAGAAGCAAAACAAGCAAAAAAAGTATATATTGCAACTGACCCTGACCGTGAAGGGGAAGCAATAGCATGGCATTTAGCTAATATATTAGAAGACGAGAAAGACAAAATAACAAGAGTAACATTTAATGAAATAACAAAAAATGCAGTACAAAAAGCAATAAAAGAGCCAAGAGATATAGATATAAATTTAGTAGATGCTCAACAAGCAAGAAGAGTATTAGATAGAATAGTAGGATACAAAATAAGTCCTGTACTTTGGAAAAAAGTAAAAAGAGGATTATCAGCAGGAAGAGTTCAATCAGTTGCAGTAAAATTAATTGTAGATAGAGAAGAAGAAATAAATAAATTTATTCCAGAAGAATACTGGAATATATATGCAAATTTACAAGATGAAGAATCAAAAAAGAATTTTGAAGCTAGATTTTATGGTAAAGATGGAAAAAAACAAGAAATCCACTCAGAAAAAGAAGTAAAAGAAATATTAGCAAATTTAAAGAACAAAAAATATATTATTAATGAAGTAAAAAAAGGAGAAAGAAAAAGAACACCAGCACCTCCATTTACAACAAGCACAATGCAACAAGAAGCTTCAAGAAAGTTAGGATTTACACTAAAAAAGACAATGTCAATTGCACAAGGACTATATGAAGGTGTGAAAATACCAGAAAGAGGAACAGTAGGTCTAATAACATACATGAGAACAGATTCAACTAGAATATCAGAAGAAGCAAGAGCAGCAGCAAAAGAACATATAATAGGAACATATGGAGAAAAATACTATGAAAATAGATATTATAGAACTAATAAAGACTCACAAGATGCACATGAAGGTATAAGACCTACATATTCTGACATTGAACCAGAAACACTAAAAGATGTATTAACAAAAGATCAATATAAACTATATAGATTAATATATAATAGATTTATGGCAAGCCAAATGGCACCTGCTGTATATGACACAATGGCTATAAATATAAAAGCAGGAGATTATGATTTCAAAGCAAATGGTCAAGCAATTAAATTTAAAGGATTTATGACATTGTATGTAGAAGGAACAGACGAAAAAGAACAAGAAGAAGAGGGAATGTTACCAAATCTAGAAAAAGATCAAGAAGTAAAATTGATAAAACTAAATCCAAAACAAAGCTTTACAGAGCCACCACCAAGATATACAGAAGCAAGTTTGGTAAAAGCATTAGAAGAAAAAGGAATTGGAAGACCAAGTACATATTCCCCAATAATAACAACAATTTTAGATAGAAGATATGTAGAAAAAGAACAAAAACAGCTAATTCCAACAGAACTAGGAAAAATAGTAAACAAATTACTAACGGAAAACTTTACAGATGTAATAAATGTAAAATTCACAGCTGACATTGAAAATGAATTTGACGAAATAGCAGAAGGAAAAGAAGAATGGAAAAAAATGATTAGAGAATTTTATGGACCATTCGAAAAAGAAATTGAAAAAGTAGAAAAAGAATTAGAACATGTAAAATTAGAAGATGAAGTGTCAGATGTACAATGTGAAAAATGTGGAAGAATGATGGTATATAAATACGGAAAATTTGGAAAATTCTTAGCATGCCCAGGATATCCAGAATGTAAAAATACAAAACCAATAGTAGAAACAATAGATGTACCTTGCCCAAAATGTGGAGGAACTGTACAAGTAAGAAAGACAAAAAGAAGAAGAAATTATTACATATGTGAAAATAATCCCAAAAGTTGTGATTATATCTCATGGAACAAACCTAAAAAGGGAGAAAAGTGGCATCCAGATGAAAGTAAAGATTTGAATAAAGAAACAAAAAAAGAAACTAAAAAAGGATGAAATAAGAGATGAGAAAATATAAATTAGAAATAACCGTATTTTTATGTGGTGCACTTACAATGATGTTAGAACTAGTTGCAGCAAGAGTATTAGCACCTTATGTAGGAAGTTCAAATTTAATATGGACAACAATTATAGGAATAATGCTAATAGGAATGAGTTTAGGATACTGGGTTGGAGGAAAGTTAGCAGACAAAAATCCAAATATAAAAACAGTATCAGAATTTTTATTTATTGCTTGTATAACAACAAGTATAATACCAATATCAGAAGTTATAATAATAGATAATTTAATAAAAATATGTAATGAACTAGTAATAGTAGCAATAATATCAGCAACACTAATCTTTGGAATACCAAGTTTTATGTTAGCAGCGATATCTCCAATGGCAGTTAAAATTAAAAATGAAGAAGAAAAAGCGGTAGGAAAAATATCTGGAAAAATTTCTTCTTTATCAACAATAGGAAGCATAATAGGAACTTTTGTTGCAGGATTTATATTAATACCTAATATAGGAGTAAGAAATATAATATTAATCAGCTCAATATTACTATGGCTAATGGGAATATGCCTATACAACAACAAAAACAAAAAAACAGTATCAATCATGATAGTAATATTGATTGCAATTATAGGAATTAATATATATAGTTATAAATTATTTCAAGATAAAAACCCAGATATAATAAAAGATGTTGACTCTGAATATAGCAGAATATGGGTAAAAGAAATGAAAAATGAAGACGTGAATTATAAAACTTTACAAGTCGATACAGGACTTGAATCATATATAGATCAAAATACTGGAGAAATGGGAGCAGAATACCTAAAGTATTTTGATTTATTTGACTATTATAATGAAAATGCAAATAGTGTATTAATGATTGGAGGAGCAGCATATACATATCCAATACACTATTTAGTCAAATACCAGGACAAAACTATAGATGTAGTAGAAATAGATGAAAAGATGACAGAAATTGCTCAAGAAGAATTTGGTCTTGATACAAATAACCCAAATTTAAAAATACATCATCAAGATGGTAGAAGTTTTTTAAATTATAATGATACAAAATATGATGCAATATTAATAGATGCGTTTAAAGGATTAAATGCACCATTTGAATTAACAACTTATGAAGCAATGCAAAAAGTAAGGAATAATTTAAAAGATAATGGAATAGTAATTACTAATATAATTTCAGCATTAGAAGGTGAAGAAGACGATTTTATCAAATATGAATATAATACATATAAAGCAGTATTTGATGATGTTAAACTTTTTAGAGTAAGAGATGCTGAAGATAATCAAACTCAAAATATAATCTTAATAGGAATAAAAGGGAAAACAAGCATAAATGAAAATGAAAGTGATCAATATCAAGAATTATTAGAAAGAGAAATAACAGATTTTGAAAGTGATAAACAAGTTATTACAGATGATTATGCACCAATAGGAGATTAAAATTTTTTCATAATTAAAAAACAAATATTATTGTAAAAAATATTGATGTTAAAGTAATTAAATTAAACAATTTAGAATCTTGACAACAACCAAAAAATTTGTTATTATATAAAATGCATTTAGCAATAAAGCTAAATGCAAAAATGCGGGAATAGCTCAGTTGATAGAGCGCTGCCTTGCCAAGGCAGAGGTCGCGGGTTTGAGCCCCGTTTCCCGCTCCACAAAAATATAAAAATAGTAATATTTTTTATAGAAACACATATTATTAAATATGGCGACATAGCCAAGTGGCTAAGGCACGAGTCTGCAAAACTCTGATCCCCGGTTCGAATCCGGGTGTCGCCTCC
>CAMMNR010000084.1 GCA_946498265.1 uncultured Clostridium sp.
TTCCTTCATCTGTCCATCCTGGATTATCTTCTGCTACAAATTTTAATCCTTCTGGTATATAATCTGTAATTTCTTTTGCATATCCAGCTATTTCACCTTCATTTATTACTCTTATTGAATATCTAAATTTTACAGTTACTTGGTCTAATTTTTTTCTATGTAGTTCAACTTTTACTACTTGTTCTGGATCATCATATGGTTGATGTCCTGTTTCTGTAATTGTCTCTACTCCATTTTCTATTACTATTGCTTGTGTTACCCATTTTCTTAATGCTAAATCAAATATTTTTACTATTACCTTCTCAAAGTCATCATCATCTTGTTGTCCTGGTACATATGAACCTGTTTCATCATCCTTATATCCTGGTAATTCTTCATCACTTGGTAACTCTACATTATCTTCTTGAGAGTCTCTATCTTTAACTGGATCTTTATTTTCATCTTGATATTCTGTTATATCTGCAATATTTGTTATATTTTCACTTGTTGGTGGATTTTCTACTACTTTACACATTATTGGAACTTCCACATATGATAATGTGATATTTCCATTTTCATCTGCCTGTGCTTTTGTAATTAATTCATTTTCTAAATGTCTTGATGTTACTGTTCTTCCATCTTCTGATACTTCCCATCCATATTGTTCATTGAATTCTCCTTCTACAAATTCTAGATATGGTGGTAAATGATCTTTTATTTCTGCTGCATATCCATCAATTTCACCTTCATTGTATACTCTTAACATATATACAACAATGTTATTTGGTTGTACTAAAACTGGTTCTTTTGTATGGTTATATGTAGCTGTAGTTATAATAATTCCATTTTCATCTTCTGTATTTAATCTACTTGTATCTACAATTGGTGCTCTTGTATATGAACTATCTTCATTTCTTAAATATTCTTCATCATCTATTGTTGTATCATCACTTACAGCTACTATAAATTTTCTTAATGCTAGGTCAAATGCTTGTAAAGTGATATTATCATAGTCTTCGTCGTCTTCATATTTTACCCAATCTTCTGTATCAGAATCTCTGTCATCTACTGGGTCTCCATTTTCATTACAATCTTCTGTTATTGCTGCTTCATTTCTTATAACTGTTCCTGATGTATCATCAGATACAACTCTTAACATTACTGATACTTCTTTATAATGTATATCTTCTTCAGTCTTTGTTCCATCATTTTCTCCAAATGCTGGTATTAAATTTCCACCTACTGTTGTTTCATTTTCTTTTGATAAGTAATCTGTTGATATTTGAATTATTTTTTCATGATTTTCATCATATACAAAATTTCCCCATAAATAGTTTTGGTTAAATTCTATTGCTTCTTTTTCAGCATCTGTTAATGTTTCGTCATCTGCTAGTTCTTGCCCTGTTTTTTCAGACCATATAAACTCTAGACCTTCTGGTATATCTTCTGTTATTTCTTGTGCATATCCATCTAAAGTTCCTTCATTATATATTCTAAATGTATATGTAACTATATCTCCTTTTTGTACTGTTACTGGTTCTTTACTTAGTGTATATTCTCCTGTTGTTATTAAGTTTCCATCTTCTCCTATTGTATTTAATTTACTTACATCTACACTTTCAATTCTTTCAGGTACGTTTTCACCATTTACAGCTACTATTCTTTTTATTAACTTTAAGTCAAAACTTTCTGGCATCAATACTAGTTTTTCAAAGTCATCATCATCTTGTTGACCTTTATAATAATATTCTGGATCATCTAATTCTGATTTATTATCATTTCCAATATAATTTTCCATATTATCTTTATTTACATCTGGCACTGTTGATGGCTCTGAATCTCTATCTGCTCCTTGTTGATTTGTTATTGTTACATTGTCTTCTGCATCATATTCTTCTGATATCCAAGCAACATTTGTCAATATTTTTGCATCTTTACTATCTGGAGTCGCTGTAACTTCACATTCTATTTCTATTGTTTCTGAATCAAGATTTCCTGATGTATATGCATCTAAGTTTTCCTGATTATCTGTTTTTCTTTTTAATATTAGTTTATTATCTGTTGTTTCATCATAAGATTCTAACTCAAAATTTCCACTTAATATTTGTGTGAACTTTAATCCTGTTGGAAGTTGGTCAATTATTTGTGTTGCTCTTCCTGCTTTTTCTCCTTCATTATATATTGTTATTCTATATGTAACCTTGTCTCCTGTTTTTATTATTACAGGATCTTTTCTATGTTCATATACTGCTGTTGTCCCACTTTCTAATGTTGATTCATCTATATTTGGTACTCTAGTATTTGTAACATCTGTACCATTTACTTGTATTATATATTTTCTTAAAGCTAGGTCAAAGTCTTTTTCTCCAATTGTTACTTCTAAATCTTTTGGAACTTCTTCTTCTTTTCTCTCTGGTATAACTACTGGTTGTTCTTGTGCATTTGTTGATGATGCCCATAAAGTTAATTTTGTTTGACTGTATTTTACATTTGTTTCTATTGATACTGTTGTTATTCCATCTTTTGGCAATGAAATATAAAAATCTTGTCCTACTAAATCTTTTATAGTTCCTTGCACTTCTTCCATAGAACTATTTAAAATTTTATAGCTTTCCACTTCCTGTCCACCATTTTTTACTACAAAATCTATTGTATAAGGAGTTGTATTTCCATCCGTTTCTGTGAATTTAATTGGTCCAAATATATAATTACTTCCCTCTTCTGTATATTGTAAATTTGTTGTTTCTAATTTTGCTGGTGCTTCTGTGCTTGTATCTATTACGTAATTTACGGCATTTGCTTTTGCTGTTGTTATTAAATGATTATATAATTGACTAGCTTGTTTTTGCCTTGCTGCTCCTACACTAGCATTTGGTTCTACATTTGTTGGATTATAATCAGATAAATTTTCATAATCATTTCCATCTTCTGTATACCAAAGCCAGTCATTATTTCCTGTTTTATCATATTTAGCATCTCCATAATTTGTAAAATACCATATTGCTGCTTGTTGTACCGCTTCTACTTCATCTACTGTTAGTTGAGGATTAGATATCCCGGCATCTTCTAATAATTTTGTCATCTCTTCATCAGTTGATATTCCACTTAAATACATCATGTCAAACAATGCTAGAATTGCATTATATCTTTCTACTGTTTGTCCATTACCTATGTCAATAGTTCCATCTCCCATTGTTCTTATTGCTTCATATGAATGATTAAGAATAGTATCTTTTTGTGTTTTCATATCAAAGAAAATATCATATTCAGCTTTTTTTCTTGTATCTGAAAATCCTACACCTTCTTTTACACAATATATATTTGCTTCTTCATATGTGTCTGATTGCATACTTTCATATTTTACAATATTCCATAATTTAAAAGCATTTCTTTCCGCTTCAGTTGAACCATTTGAATCTGGATCACCTATTGCATATCCTAGTTCTGGATTACTTTTCCCTGTTCTTAATTCCATAATACCTAAAACCATCGGTGTTGTTGCTTCGTCTGCATAAACTTTTGTAATCGGTATTAAACACATTATACTAATTATTGCAATTACAATCACACTAATTAATTTTTTTACTACTTTCATTTTCTTTACTCCTTACCTAATTTATATTTACTCTCTATATACTATTTTACAGTTTTTTTCAATTTAGTCAATAGTATTTTTTAGTAATTATTTTCGTTTAAAATCATAATGATTCATAAGTCTACGGATTAGCTAATTTAGCCTATATTATAAATTTTTAGACCTATATTACAATTATATTACATTTTTATAGCAAAATCAAGGTTTTATGTGAATTAATATATTTTTATATATTTTCCGTAGGTTTAGTCAAATTTTTACATTTAGTAATATAATATTTTACTCATAAGATTCTATTCTCTACATATATTTATATAGGTGATTTTATGTTTTTTAATAAATCTTTTTTTAAAATAATTTTATTTATTACTATTTTCATATATTTGTTTAGTTTTTCTTATATATATGCTGATGATATAGAATATCTTGATGACACAATATCAGATAATATATTAGATTCTATTTCTTCAGAAACAGCTAACATATCTGAAAATAGTTTAAATTTAAATTCTAAATCTTGTATAGTTTTGGATAGACAAAGTAAAAATATAATATATGGAAAAAATGAAAAAAATAAAGTAAAAATGGCTTCTACTACTAAAATAATGACTGCAATAATTGTAATTGAAAATGGTAATTTAGATAAAACAATAGAAATCTCCAAAAAAGCTGCTTCAACAGGTGGTTCAAGATTGGGTCTAAAAACTGGTGACAAAATCACTATAAATAATCTTTTATATGGTTTAATGTTATGTTCAGGAAACGATGCTGCTGTTGCATTAGCTGAAAGTATTGCTGGTAGTGTATCTGATTTTGCTATTTTAATGAATAACAAAGCTAAAGAACTTGGACTAAAAAATACACATTTTGAAACTCCTCATGGATTAGATTCAGATAATCATTATACTACAGCATATGAGTTAGCTCTTTTAACTGATTACGCTCTAAAAAATTCTACTTTTTCTAAAATAGTTGGTACAAAAAATTATACTATAAATATAAATGGATATCCTAAGAATTTAACTAATACAAATGAACTATTGGGAAATTTAAATGGTATATATGGTGTTAAAACCGGATTTACAAATGGTGCTAATAGATGTCTTGTTACTGCTTGTAAAAGAGGTGATATGGATATTATTTGTGTTGTACTTGGTGCTGATACAAAAAAATTTAGAACTCAAGATAGTATTAAATTAATTGAATATACTTTTAATAATTATACTTATATTAATATTGAAAATAAAGTGAATGAATATTTTAATAATTGGCTAGCAGCTAATAATGATAATTTTATTATTGAAAAAGGGGTTTCTCAAAATATTGATATCAATTATTCTCATTTAAGTCAATCTATTATACCTATTAAAAAATCTGAAGTTAATAATATTAGTTTTCTTATTGATGTTAATACATATCTACAATCTCCTATATATGAAAATGATAAAATTGGCTCTTTAAGTGTGTTGCTAAATAATGATGTTATTTGTCATTGTGATATATTATGCAAAAATTCAATAGATAAAAAGAATATTTTTTCATATTTATTAGAGTTTTTGTCATTTTGGTGCTGAAGTTACCAATTTTACACAAGTAAAATTGTGTGCAACTGTTGGAGTATAGCAACTTTTATACCTGTTGTTGCCAAAGGGGACGGGCTATTTTGGCACAAAATAAAAAAAGGGTTTCCCCTTTCCTTTTATTTTTTATTTTACATTTTCTTTTATGTATTCAACTACATCTCCAACTGTAACAACTTTTTCAGCGTCACTATCTGGAATTTCTATATCAAATTCTTCTTCTAGTGCCATAACTAGTTCAACTATATCTAATGAATCTGCTCCTAAATCATCTATAAAAGATGCTTCCATAGTAACTGAACTTTCTGCTACACCTAATTGTTCAACAATTATTCCTTTTACTTTTTCTAAAACTTCTTCTGAACTCATGATTACCGAGTTCACCTCCTCTCAAGTTTGCAAATGATTTATTCATTTGATAATTGCTTTTTTTCATATCTCATTTATAATATATGTTTATACATTTGTCAAGTAATTTTTAAAAATATTTTTCTTTTTATACTAGTAAGTCATTTTTTATTTAATTTATAAATCAGTTTTATATTAGTTTTACACTTTTTATAATTTATGTATTATGTTCTAATATAATTTATTTATTATCTCTTTGCTTATTAAATTCTTCTATCATTTTATCTACTGCTTTATTTTCTACAAATTTTTCAGCTTGTATAATTGTATATTCAAATAATAATTTATCACTACTACCATGAGCTTTTACTACTGGCTTTTTTACTCCTAAAAATAATGCTCCTCCATATGACTTGTAATCCATTGTCTTACTAAATCTTTTTATTGCTGGCAATGCTGGTACAGCTAATATTTTTGTTAAAAGATTTTTTGTTAAACTTTCTGTCAACGTTTTTTTAACAAATTTTCCTAATCCTTCTGTTGTTTTTAGAAATACATTTCCAGTAAAACCATCTGTTACTATAGCATCTATTTTTCCTGAGAAAGCATCTCTTCCTTCTACATTTCCAACAAAATTGATATCTAGTTCTTTTGATTTTTCTTTCAATAGATTATAACTTTCTCTTACTAATTCATTTCCTTTTGTCTCTTCTGTTCCTATATTCAATAATCCTATTGCTGGTTTTTCAATTCCGTATGTATTTCTTAAATATATGCTAGACATTTGGGCAAATTGCAATAAATTTATTGGCTTACAATTTGTGTTAGATCCTGCATCTATTAATAATAGCTGGCTTTTATATGCTGGTAATATTCCTGCTAATGCTGGTCTATCAATCCCTTTTATTCTTCCTACTAATAAAGTTGCTCCTGTTAATAAAGCTCCAGAGTTTCCTGCTGATATGAATACATCTCCTTTGCCTTCTTTTAACATATTAAATCCTACTACCATTGAAGAATCTTTTTTATGTCTAATAGCTACTGTTGGTTGTTCTTCCATCTCTATAGTTTCTGTTGCATTTACTATCTTTAATCTGTCTGAAATTTCTTCCATTTCTTTACCATAAAATTCTTTAATCTTACTTCTTATTATTTCTTCTTTTCCTACTAAAACAACCTCTGCCTTTACTTTATTTATACTATTAACTGCTCCCATTATATTGGCATCTGGTGCATTATCTCCACCCATTACGTCTAGTATTATTTTCATTGCTATTCCTCCAACTTAGTTTTATATATTATATTTATAACATATTTATTTTATTATTATTTTCATAAAAATACAAGTAATTTTGCAATTTTTATAAGATTTTATATATGTTACTAAATTATTTGTTGCAAAAAATCTTACATGTATATTTTCTCACACAAATTTTACCCAGCTATATAAAATAACATATAGCTGGGTTGGATTTACAGAGATAAGAGTCTTTCTGTAAAATCTTCTTGGACTTTTTTATATTCCTCCTTTTGCTTGTTTCTGAGAAGTTCAAACTTTTGCTTATATTCCTTCTCAATTTTTCTAATTTCTTTTGTTGTCGTTGCAAGTTCAAGTGCTAGCTCTACTTCTTTACGCACTTTTTGCCATTCTTGAAGATGTTTTGCATGCAACCGATTTAACTCAAGTTCAGTTTCCTGCTGTAATCTCTGCATTCTATCCATTTTTCTTCCTCCTTTTTAGTGTACAACTATATTATACCATGAATTTTACATAATGTAAAACGTTTAAAACTCAAAATTGTTAAAGACAAAAAAGACTACCAAAATATGTATCTTGGTAATCTCTTTATTATTTTTAAATTATGCTAATATTTCAGAAACAACTCCTGAACCAACTGTTCTACCACCTTCACGGATAGCGAATCTTAATCCTTTTTC
>CAMMNR010000085.1 GCA_946498265.1 uncultured Clostridium sp.
TACCACAAGCTAAACATTTTTGAATATTCTTTCTATTAATACAAATATGTTCTACATCATTGCCTAATTTTTTTAATTTTTTCTCACATTCTTCCACACAAGAAAAAGTTAATCCTATTTTATTGGGTATAAAACTATCTTCGTTTACTTTATTACTACTGAAACTTAATATTAATACTTTCATTTTTAACTCCTATTTTTTGATTAATTATATTATACTTGATTACTCATTTTTTTATATAATAATATTCTGTACAAACATCTTTAAATCCTATCTTTCTATATGTATCTGCTGGATAATATCCTTCTTCTGTTTGTAAAAAAGCTAATTTCAGTTTTTTCTCCCTGCACATTTTTAATTGTTGTTTTATAATCTCTTTACCTATACCTTTACATCTAAAATCCTTCTTTACTGCTAGTCCATATATTCCATAAACCTCGTTATCATATACGCTACTTGTAACCCCTACAATTTCGTTATTTACTTTTGCAAAGAAAAATTCTTCTATATATTCGTTTTTTATTTTTTTATGATTTTCATACACTTCCTTATAAATTGAATCTAAATCTCCATAAGGATCATCCGCATCTCCTGTCTGATACGCTTTTATCATTTCTTTACTATATAATTGCATATTTTCTGTCTTTTCTAATTTTACATTTAATAAACAATTCGTATTAATATTATTTATATTATCAAAATCATCATAAATTTGCCATACTTCATTTGAAACTAATTCATAATCATCATCGAAATATGTATCTCTATTATTATAAATTTGTTTCATAAAAGGAAGTACAGCAATAGTAACTTCTCTATCTTTTGCTTTCATTTTTAAGGTGATTTTGAATAATGACTTCTATTTCATCTTTTATTATTATATATCTTTGTCTATTTAAATTTATAACAGTTTTAAACATATCATATAATTCTTGTTTTTCCACTTTTAATTTTTCCTTTTTTAATAAAGCAATAAGTTTCTAAATTGTCGGCTCAATGCGCCAACAATTGCTACATTTTATATCCAATCTCACAATGTATTTCTTTATGACAATTTGAGCATACTAATATACATTTTAATGCTTCTTGTTTATATTCTCTCCAAGATATTGTATTTCCTGAGCCTAATTTAAATTCTTTTTCATTTGGATTTTCATGGTGAAACTCTAATGCATCTACACATCTATTATAACCACAAATAGAACACTTTCCTCCCAATAGTTTTATTGCCTGTAATTTCATACTTCTTCGTAATATTGTCTTTTGATGTTTTCTTGTATTGTAATTGCTTCTAGTCGATTCTCCACTACATTGGTAACAATATATTCTTGTAGATGATTTAGTTTCAAATTTATTATTACATATTTCACATTTTTTTATCATTACTTCACTTCCTATGACAGAAATTATATAATATTTTTAATATATTTACTAGCGAACAAACAAAAAAATAACAGATAATTTCTTATCTGCTATTTCTATGGCTCGTTTGACACTTCCGTTCGCGAAGAATACGAGCTTGTATTTATAATTATATTTCATAGTTTGATTCTATGATTATAATTTAACATAACTTTTTAGTTTTTGCAAGACATTATATGAAAATTTTTTATATTTCTATTTCTAAGCTATTATAAAGAATCTTTGCCATTTCTTTTGCTCTATTATTAATCATAGATTCATTCCATTCAGAATAATTTTCTATAAAATTAGAAACCCAATTTAATTTTGATTTTTTATATACACTCTTTTTATCTAAATACATTAAAGCATCAGCTTCTCCATTTAATTTTGTTTCGAGAACTATTAAATTTCCTATATTAGTAGAAAATTCAACACTACCTTCTGATAATATATGCTCTATACTACAGTTATCAGAAAAAGTTTCTTCCTTTTCATATAAAGAATTTATTTTATATAAAGCATATTTAGCTTTTATATTAGAGACATTTTCTTTTTTACTATATGTAAGATCAATAAATTTTGTTTCAAAATCATTATATATTGGAACAAGTTTCTTTAAAGGCTCTACTAATTGACTTTTTATAATATTTTTTACTTCTGTCTTATTATTACATTTTCTAACATTTATTGAAAAAGTAGAATATATTTTTTCGATTCTATTTGCACTATAAGAACACACTGAATTATATATATAATGAAATATTTCTATATAATTCATTACTTTTTTCAAAACTTTTATATCTATTAGATCTCTTTCTTTTAAATCTAATAGTGCTAATAGGATAATTCGTGTTTGAACAATATTAAAGTATTCACTTATACATTTTAAACTTTGTACTATAAAAAAGTATTCCTGTCTATTATCATAGTCTTGCCTTTCAGGATTTAAAATTTTAATATAATTATTTGCATCATGTATTAAATCATTTAATAATGATTTACATTCTTCCTTCGTTGTTATTTTTTTATTAAAATCTTGTACAATATTATTCTTAGTTACTTTTCTATACTTTGAAGTCCAAAAATGTCTAAAAAACACTTCAAATTCTACATGTTCATTTTTACTATTCAATATTTCTTTTATTTTATTCCATTTATCTTCTACAACATCAACTGGTTCTTCCTCATTTAAAATTTTACAAATATCATTTTTGATTATATCTATAGATTGTAATTGCTTTCCTTTAGAATTTAATATTTCAAAAATTTCATTTGCGCATCCCTTATCCTTTGTTGATATAGAAACAAATATACATTTTAGTATTTGATCACGTAGTGCTTTTAATAAGTCTAAATATTTTAAATTATCAATTTCCTTTGATCCATATCTTTTTTTTAATTCTTTTTTTATATTTTGCTCTAATAATAAAGTACTAAACATATTATATATTTCAAATATATTTTTCTCTTCCTCTGTATTAGGCTCTATATTGTTCTCTTTCTTTCTATCTTGAATAAAATACGCAAAATATGGATAATGAGTTTTACTTCTTAATACCCTTACTTCTTCACCATTGTCATCTGTAGTCATAATATATTTAAAAATTTCTTTACTTAAGGTTTCTTCGTTTAACTCAATAAATTTATTAGACATAGCAGAAAATAATATAGTAATTGTTGTTAATCTTTGTTGCCCATCTACTACAAAAACTTCGTCATCACTTCCTTCATAATAGTCTCCTATAAATAGCATTGTTCCTAAAAAGTAAGATTGCGATGTTATTTCATTATTTTCTACTACAAGTTGCTTTAATATATCATTAAAAAAAATTTTCGAAATTTTTTTATCCCAACAATATTCTCTTTGAAATCTTGGTATAACAAATTTTCTTCTTGATAAAAATAATTCTTTAATATTTTTTGTTGTTGGTTTTATGTCCATTATCATTATTCCTCCCTATCCTTTTATTAATAAACTTTATCATTAAAGTAATTTACAAATTCCTTATTACTCATTCGTTTTGCTTTTATCTCATTTGCTATATACAACAATGTAGCAATTGTCATTGCATTTCCATAAATATCCGTAAAAATAGTTATACGTTGAAGTTTTTCTTCAATATTTCCAATAAATTTACCTGAGACAAAAGAAAAATAAAATTGCTTAATATCACTATTAAAATTATTCCACCATTCATTTGGATTACGTTCTTTTTCTCTTTTATTATTTTCTTCGACATATCTAATCATTTCATCAACTTGAGCAATAGGCAAATTATACCCGTTAGAATAAGCTTTTGTATCAATTATAACACCATAATTTTCATCTTCATTTTCTGTATATATTATTCCATCTGGTTTTCTTGAACCGCCCAAATGCAATCCATTATAATTGCATTCATTTGTCAATAATTCTATAGTTTTCATTTCAAATAATCTATTTTGATTACTGTCATATGCTAAATCAACTAATGATAGATACTCATGAGAAAGAACATCTAGTTTTTCTCTTAGTGTATCTTTTTCTATAGTAAATTCTGACTTTTCACTATTTTCTATTATTGGAATAATAAAATCGTTTATTTCATCATTCAAATAATATTTTTCATTTATTCTTTCAATATTAATTCCTATATTTATAAGTCCATCTATATCATCCTTTACTACAGTATATAATTCAGAAATGGCTTGTAATTCTAATCTATCTTTTATTTCTTCTAATGTTAATCCATTTTTACTTTCAACTAAATTTTTTATTATTAAAGCTTTTCTAGTTCTTATGTAATTTCTATCTGCTCCTTTCGTTGCAAGCATTTCCCAAGATATGTTTTTACTTATTCTTTTATATTTACTCCTACCATTAATTTTATTTAACGCTCTAATACCTTTTGCGGTAATCATATAAGATTGCCCAATTTTTTCTTTATATTTACTTCCCCCAATTTTAATTTCAACTTCTTTTGATACTTGTGTTAACAAACCTAGTTTAGATAGCCATTTTGCAATCATTCTAGCATATTTGTCAGAAGAACCTTCTGTATCTGTTCTCAATTTATTCTTTTCTTTTGTATCTTCTGTTGTTGCTAAAGTCATTATTAAAACATCTTGAGGTATACTAGTAAAACCATCCTCACCAATAAATCCTAAATCTTTTCCTAATTCAAATTTTGTTTTTACACTTCCGTCTGATAATAATTTTAATATTCTAACTGCTGGTGGATAGCTCAAAAGTGCATTTTCTAATATTTCCTTGCATTCTTCTGTTGACTTTGCTCTAGTTAAATTAAGTCCTTCTGTTGTAATTTCGAATGTATCATCATAATAATTATATTTTATAAAGCCTAAAGCTTGAGCCCACCTCACAAAATTATCTGCAGGCCAATCACTAATAAAATCTCTTACTTGTCCTTTTACAGTAGCTTGTACAATTCCATTGCATCTAGCACTAGATCTAGGTGTAAAAGAAGTTCCTACTAAATCCGCATATTTTATTCTTAATGAATCACTTTTCAATACTTCTAGAAAATGATTTCTCCCATCTCTTTCTTCTATTAGTTTCTCTATTTTACCATTTATTAGCTCATTGTATGTTTCCGATTCGTTGTCGAATATTGATACAACCTTAATTAAAGATTCAAAATCACTAGGGTCTTGTACCCAGCCAAAAGTTCTAAAATTTCGATTCTCCATTTTTCTCAATTCTATCACTTCTAATTCCTCCTTTAATAATTTACTATTAATACCTCAATACTTTTATCTCTTTTTGTATTATAACTTGAATTAGAGTAATCGCTTGTTAAATAAATAACTTTATATTTTTTACTCCATTCTTTAAGTAGCTTATTCTCTTTTCCTTTGTGTTCAATAACATTTGATAAGGCAAATTTTATATGTTTATCATTTAAATTATCTAGCATACCATATAACTTTAATTCTTCTTCTTCTTTCCAATCTTTGAATCCTCTATTGCCATCATTATATGAACCTGTAGTTATAAGATATGGTGGATCACAATATACAAAATCCTTATCTGTTAAATCTTCCAAATTTAATTTGTCAAATTGTTCAGAAGAAAATTCAATATTCATATTTTTTAATTTTTCTGTAAATAATATTAAATTATTTCTCATATTTTCTGAAAACTGACTTCTATTTCTTCCAAAAGGATTATTATATTCTTTGTCATTATTAAATCTAAATTGATAATTAAATGAATAACAAGACAAGGTATATAAATCTATTGGATTTTTTGTTTTATTATAGTATATTCTAAATTTTTTAAAACCCTCTTCATTTTCCTTTGATAGTCCATATTCATCTATTCTATTTTGAATATGCCCTAATACATTATTTATTGGCTCTTTATATAATTCTTTATATAAATCAATTATAAAAGAATTAATATCATTACAGATTGTTTTCTTACTATCTACATTTATACCAACATTAAATCCTCCTGAAAACATATCTACAAATGTATTTATCTCTCTAGGAAAATATTCTAATAACTGTGGTAATAGTTTATATTTACCTCCAACATAGTTTAGCGGGCTCTTTAAAAATTTTTTTCTAGAAACAACATCTGTACTATATTCATATTTTTCACTTTCTTCATTTACCATCATTAAATCAGTAATAGGAAGATTAAAATATATTTTCTCTTTTTGCAATTTACTTGTCTTAGATATATAAAATAAATATTCATAATGTATATCTAATTTTTTTGTAAGTTTATTTTGATATTGTTTATATGGTATTTCATACAACTTATATGTTTCTTTATTTCCATACTTCTTTAAAATGGTTTCAATATCATTTTTGCTTAATAACCCATCTTGATTATAGCTTACTATTATATGTTTAAATTTAGCATTTTTTATTAATTCTTCCATTTCTGAATAAACTTTATTTTTTATACAATAATTTGACTTTTCTGAATTGTATACTCTTATTCCTGTTTTCCCCTTAATTTCAGGATTATCGTATCTTGCTATAGTTTCTAATAAATGATAATTTGGTAGATATTGTCTTTCATTATATGGAGGATCTAAATATAAAATATCTCCACTTATTTCCTGTATTAAATCATTAGAATTCTTGTTATAACATTGATTTTTAACATTATTGTCTATGACGTTTAATCTAATCATTTCAAACTTTTTAAAAGCTCTTTTATCCCATTGTTTTAAATATGCTCCATATGTACCTGTAATATTAGAAACAAATGGTACTCCCTCTATTAATGCTGCAAGCAAATAGTAATATTCATTTTTATTTATTAACTCTTTGTTTCTCCACTCTTCTATTTTATTACGAATAAAATCAATTCTTAGAGCATTTTCAGATGTTAAATACATTCTTTCACATTTTTTATTTGGTGAGTAATTTTCATATATAAATTTATTAAATTTTTCTTGTTTTATATCTATATTTTCTAAATAATCAAATACATCATGTATATTTAATCTATCCTCTAGCTTTTTAAAACTTGGTATTTCATTATTTTCTATTGTTCCCTTTTGTAAAATATAAGAAAAATAAAGTAAATCATTAGATATAATTTTATATCTGTTTTTAAAGAAACGTGCAACAGATACTGTACCTGAAAATATGTCACAAAATACTTTTTCTGTGCCATCGCAATTTTCTTTAATAACTTGAGCAATATCATTTAATAAATTTGTCTTATTTCCTATAAATCTCATAATTTCCTCCATCGCATCCTAAAACATCCTTATTCTATACTAAATTGTAATTTTTTACAATATATTTAAACAAAAAAATAAATTTTTCTATATTCATATTTATTCAACTTAAAAGACTAGGTTAACTTCAAAATAGTTAATCCTAGTCTTTTTCTTTAAATTAAATATATATAATTTCTTTAAATACAATCTCTTCCGCTTCATTTTTAAAGTTGTTCATCATGCCCACCCAATAAAGCATATCCGTATTTTTCATATCTTCTGTTAGAT
>CAMMNR010000086.1 GCA_946498265.1 uncultured Clostridium sp.
GTTACTCCTAAATATTTTATTACCTTGATTGTGGAGTATTTTAGACAAGAATAAAAGGAACATATATTTGTTCCTTTTATTCTTTTTATACATATAAAATTTTATTATTAGTCTGCATCCTCTAAAAACTTGCTAAATAATTTTTTCCAATTATCCACTATGTTTCTATTATCATTTCTTTCCTTACTTACATATCTTTTGGCAATTTTAACTTTCCAACCTTCTTCTAATTTAATATCATTTTCTCTTGCAAAATCTTCTATTTGTTCAACAATACTTTTTTTGCTCTTATTATCAAATTCAAAATCTTCAAGCTCTGAATGAAATTCTCTGTTAATTGCATCTACGATAAAATTCTCATCCATTATATCTTCTATTTCTGCTTTTTCTACCTTTGTATGTAAATAATCTTTGACAGATATTAATTTGCTTTCATCCTCGTCCTTATACAAATTCTTTTTTAAACTTTTCTTTTTTTCTTCTCCTGCTGTATCTGAATCTAATAACACTATTGGTAATTCTTCTTCCTTTCCAGTTATTATTGATACTACTGGTTTAATGTTTTTTGTTCCATCTACTGGCATAAAGACTAATTCTTGTTCAAATGTAAGTGCATTTTCTTTCATTAGTTTTCTTTTTATATAAGTTAGATAAATTTGGTCTGAAACTCCTTCTACTATTATTGGCTTAGAACCTATCAGCATTGTGTCAGAAATTGTTATTCCTATTGCAGAATTAATTGGATATATTGACTTTTGAGCGACTTTCTTCTTTATTTTTAAATTGTCGGAAATATTGGTTTTTCCATCTTCTCCTGCATAAACTACTTTGGTTCTAGTAATATTCATTGGATCTACTAAAAAAGGAGAGTGAGTAGTGTATATTAATTGATTCTTCTCTGCTAAAGAATTAAAAAACACCGCTAAATCTTTTTGAGCCATAGGATGTAATGTATGTCCAGGTTCGTCTAATAATATAATTGCGTTATCGTGTTCACCTGCATTTTCTGTAACAAATACTAAATAGAAACTAAAAAACCATTGCAGTCCACTACTTCTATTTTCAAGCTCAATATTTTCTGGTCTAATATTATCACTTACCCATATTCTAAAATATGCACCATCTGCTGAAAATTTAAAAACATAATTTCCTTGTTTCCACCATTCTTTAAAATTTCTAGTCATATTTGCTGAAGCTGAATCTAACATTATCTCCCTTTCCTTCTTCTTGTTTGATTCTTTATTAATTATATCGTCTGTTTTTGATTGAGATTCTTGTCCTAATTCTAAGATTTCTTGAGGGCTTAATTTTACAAAGTCAAATAAAACTTTTAATGTTTTTGCTTTATTTTTGGCTTTTTCTGATAATGTATCATATCTTCCTAAATCACTTATTATATTAGGCAAATATAACTCTGAACTAAGATTGGCATAAGAAGCATAATAAACAAATTTAGGTATCATTTTTATAATATTATCCTTATTTTCTATTATTTCCTTATATCTTTCTTCGTTATCTATATCCGTTTCATTTATTATTCCATATACTTTATAATCTCCACTATAATATCTTTCTACTTTTACATATTCAAATTCAAATTCTTCTATTAAGTCAGGTTGTTGTTCTTCTTCTCCTGTTTCTTCATTAATGATTGGTCCTTGTGGAGTTTTATAATTCAATTTATATAACTCATCAAATTTAAAAATCGCTTCTATAAATTTTTTTGTTGGTGCTATTTTTCTTTCTTCAGTATATCTGTGCCTTGGATAATCTGAAATAAGATCAATTTTTATATCCTTATCTGCAGGTTTTAACTTAAGTAAAGCAGTTAACACATTAGTTTTACCTGATTCGTTTTCTCCTACAAGACATGTAATATTATCAGTAGTAATCCATTCACTTTCATCTATAGTTTTAAAATTCATAACTTTAAATTTTACTAATCTCATACTCTTACTCCATTCTAGTATATATACTTTTATAAAATTTGTTCTATATTTATCCAATTATCATTATTCATATCTTCTGTATATGTTGTATTGCAGATATATAAAGAATCATTTTTATCATAGTCTCTTACAAATCCCCATTTCAAATTATACTTTTCTGCATAATTTTTTAACACTAAGAACTTATTTTCAACTTTAATATCTATGTTTTTTGACTCTCCTTCAGCATTTTCTCCACCTTTAGTTTCAACTATCCATGTATTTCCATTAATATCTTGTAAAATGTAATCCGGATAAAATGACCATTTTTTTCCAACTGCATCAACATATATTATAGAAAAATAATCTATTGAATGTTCTCCGTTTTTATAAAACCATTTTACTTTGTTAGAATCATTACAATATTTTTCAAACATTCTCTCACAACGAGATTTTTTTGTGCTATTAGGATAATCCTTATATACATTTTTTTCATAAATTTTTGTATCTTTCATGTTAGGGTCATATTTTATGATATCCATTTCTGGAATTTTAAAAACTAATTCTTTAATAGATTCAGTTTTAAGAGCTACCTGTCTTGATTCTTGTGATACTGCTTCTAAAAAATCATATTTTAATTTATCCTCATTATTTATAACAAAAGCATAAAATTCTACTAAAGATAAATTAATAAATTTTTTAGTAAAAAGTTTCCTCCTCAAAAACATTCTTTCTAGTACAACTCTTGTTTTATCATATCTCATTCCGATTTTAGAACTAATTACACCTATTGAGTGTCTTAAATCAATACCATTTTTACTAGTATTTACAATTGATTTTACTTTTATAGTATTAGCATTTGATATTTCATCAGAATCTATTTTTATTATTTTATCTTGAATAATTGTATTCTCTATTTTATCTCCAAATATATATCCTTCAGCTTCCAAAATAGTTTTATTATTAGTTTTATTTGAAGTAAGTTTATATTTATTTATAAAATAATTTTGTATTATTTTAAAAGTTTCTCTATCATCAAATCCATCAAAATCATTATTCTTTATTTGTTTAATTAAAGTAAAATTTTTATATTCATCTTTTAAAAATACTATTTTGACATCTTGTGCATTATTTCCTAATTCTTGTTTTATTGTTTCTTCATATTTTTCATCAAAAGTATATAAATAACAATTATCTAATAAAGTATTATCATAATGATGGGCTTGTGGCATTCTCCTAATTCTACCAATAGTTTGGGTTTCAAAATCCTCATTCATATTGTCTCTCAATTTAACAAGAATTTTAGCTCTAGGGCAATCCCAACCTGTAGAAATTGCTTGTTTCATTATTAATATTATAGGCTCTGCATCATTCTCAGAAATACCTTCAATATTTTCTTTTCTATCTGCTAACCATATTGCAACAGTCTTGTTTTTATACGAATATCCTCTTTTTTCCAATATATCTTCAATTTGTTTAATCAACTCATTTGAATTACTTGGAACTTGTATAATTACCATTGGATTGACATTAACATTAATTCGTTTATATTCTTTTCTTATAGCTTTTTGCTTATCTAAAGCCAAGTCTAGTAAATATTCATGTTCATTTTTCAGTTCTATATTATTTCCTACATTTTCATTTATGTATAAAGCCCTTGTAATAAGACCTTCATTTATGACATCTAGTTCATCTATTTGTATGAATTCTGCTTCTTTATTTTTCTTTGTTGTAGCAGAAACCCTAATAATATAATTTGGTCTTAAATATTCTATTACTGCCTCTGCTTTTACCGTTTTATTAAGATGTTCTTCATCAACTATAACAATAAAATTATAACCTCTATTATATGCCTCATCTATCCTTTCAAACAAATTTTTTCTTTCAGCATCTTTTAGTGCTGTATTTCCCTTTTTAGTAATAGTTTCCCAATTTATAAAAGCTGTGTCACCTGCTTCAAAACCACTTAATAAAACATCTGTAATATTCTTTGAAGTCATATTTGGAAGATATTGTGTCATTTTCTCACGACTTTGCTCTTCTAAATCTCCTTTACCTGGTGTAAGCCAAACAAAAATAGTATTTTTATTTTCTTCACCATATTCTTGAATATAATCTAATAAAATAATTGTTTTTCCACTTCCAGTAGGTGCTTGCACTAACACTTCTTTTTTTAATCCAACTGTCGTTGCATCCAATAATTTATTTACACATTCTATTTGAAATTCTTTTAATTCTATCCCTTGCATACTAGGCTATTGCACCTCCTTAATTTCTTCATCAAAATAATATTCTGGAATAATAAATATTTCCACATTATTATCTTTAAATAATTTTGTTTGTTTAGCTGTTAATAAAATATCTGAAGAAATATATAATTTTTCACATTCTATGACTTCGTCAATTTTCGTACTAAATTCATCAATTGTCTTTTCATCAAATATAACTTTAATTTTCTTATCATCAATATTAATACCATTTTCTAGTTGTATTAAATTTTTTATATTTAATAATAGGTTTTCCTGTATATTTTCTTCTTCATTGTTTAGTCTTGGAATATAATTTGTTCTATAATACTTTAAATTAAATTTTAAAGGTTTTACTTTTGGAGTCCCATAATTCACTTTAATTAACCTTTGATATGTTACTTCTTCACAAATATTATTTTCATTGTTGGTACATAAAATAAATTGTCTATTTCCGTTATCTTCATTATTTAATTCTAATACAGCTTGTCCTGTTGTCCCACTACCCGCAAAGAAATCTAATATTACTGCATTTTTATTATTATATATTTTTATTAAAGTCTTAATCAGTTCTACAGGTTTAGGATAATCAAATTTTGAATTATCAAATAATTTAACTAAATCTTTTTTAGCAATATCATTTGAATATTTTGATTCAATAAATTCAATAGAAGATATTGGTTTTCTTCTCTCCTCTATAGTAATTTTATATCCCTCAATTTCATCTTTTTGAATTTTAGCATTAAGATATGTTTTAGTATAAATTCTTGGCAATCCGTTTTTTCCTTTTTTTACTACTATGAAGCCATTTTTATATCCAAATTCAAATAAATCTTTTGACCATCTCCAAGCCCAATCCGCTCTTTTACAATTTCCATTTTGCCTTTCTTTATATTTTTCATAATCTCCACCAGGATATAAAATCTCGCCATTAATTTCTATAGGATAATCTAAACTAGGACTATATGATAAACTATCATAGTCTAATGTTTGATTTAATTTATATTTTCCTCTCTCATTTACATACTCATCTTCATATTTAAATCCTTCATCATTATGTTCTAAACCAATTATTAAACTTTGATTTTTACTTTTTTCATAGACTAATACATAATCGTGGTTAGCAGAAATTTTATTAGTTGTTTTTCCTGAAGATTTTGTTCGTCTTGGCATACAGGCAATAAAATTTTCTTCTCCAAAAATTTCATCACATAGCATTTTCAATTGAGCTTGTTCTTTGTCATCTATACTAATAAAAATAACTCCTTTTTTCTTTAGTAATCTTTGTGCTATCACTAGCCTTCTTTCAATAAATGAAATCCATTTTGAATGTTTAAATCCATCTTCATATTCAACAAAATCATCGTCATATACAAAGTCCTTATTACCTGTATTGTATGGTGGATCAATATATATAATATCAATTTTTCCTTTGTGTGTCTTTTCCAATAAATATAGGCTATGTAAGTTGTCTCCTTCTAGAAGGAAATTAAATTTATTTTCTTTGCCTTCAATAATTTCTCTTTCTTGAATTTCTTCAAAAGTAGGTATTTGTCTTTTTAATTCAAGATCAACTCTTTCTTCATGTTCTTCCCAGACTAATCCATACTTCTTTTTAGTAAGTTCATATTCTATTAAAGATAAGTTTTTCAAAGTTTCATCATCATCTATATTTTCTTTTATTTTTGAAATAGTTTCTAGCATTTTATCTCTTTTTATCTTAGATAAATTCGTACTCATTTTTAAATTCCTCCAAATTAAATTACAAATACTGTTATATTTTATATCATAATTTTTTATTTTTCTCAACATTTCAACAAAAAACTCAAAAATAAATACCAGTATTTACACTGGTATTAAAATTTATAATTTTCTGTTATCTTATTTATCTTTTCTAACAACTTATTATATTCTTTTCTTGAAGCATCTTTTGGAAGATTTTTAGACATTTTCAATTCTTCTTCATCCATATCATCAGCAATATAATATGAAAGTAAATCCATATTCAAAATTTCAACTTCCTGTTCTGTATATATTTTGTTTTTTATTTTTATTTTAAGCTTCTTTAATAAAGTAATATCATCTCTGTTAAGATGTTTCTTTATATCTACAATTTCATCTGTACTATACTTATCATACCAACTATCAAAATCAAATGTATCTATATAAACATTCCTATGAAATCTGTCATAATCATTTTTAATTTCAAATATAATTCTCAAGCCTGCCTTTAATATTTCTCCATCATTAATGGAAATTCTATTATTAATAACAGCTAAATTTATCATTAAACAAGTATGGCGATAAGTTTCATAATCTAAAATATCATCAATTATATAATCTGTAATTTCAAAATTAAAATGCTCTTCTAATTTTTGTTTTAACAATCTATATTCTTTTTTTCGTACCTCAATTCTTTTAGTTTTTCCTTTTGCTTCTTCTACCTCATCTGCTGTGTACTTAGTAAGTATATCTTCCATTTCTATACTAGCTCCTTTTTTGTATTTTTTATAAATATTGGTAAATACTATTTTTATAAATACTGGCATTTATAATTGTATCAAATTTTTATTGTAAAATCAATGGGTAGAAGGAGAAGGCGTATGAATAACTCTAGATCAAAAGAGGGCAAACTAAATGTAGTTGGCACTAAAATAAAATATTATCGAGAATTAAATAACTTATCTTATCAAAAATTGTCTGATAAATTAATGTTATTAGGAATAGATATTCATAAACAAGCTATTTATAACATTGAAAAAGGTATCAGAACTGTTGTAGATTATGAATTATGTGGATTTGCAAAATGTTTTAATATCTCAGTTAATGATTTAACTGATGACTATTTTAAAACTCTAAAGTAATAATGCTAGAGATTATGTAAAAGTAAACTCTAGCATTTTATTTTCTCTTTTCTCAACTTTCACAAAATTACTCTTTTCACTCAGCAAATAATATTACTTTTTAAATATATCATATTCCCCAACTCTGATATAAAAATAATATTATTTAGAATATAGCTTGTCAAAAGCTATTTTTTCTTGTTCTTCCATAAAGTTATCAATAACTTTCTTTCTAAATAAGATTCTCCCACCCACTCTGAAATGAGGTAACTCATTTTTTCTCACTAGCT
>CAMMNR010000087.1 GCA_946498265.1 uncultured Clostridium sp.
AGCTTTTTAGCTATTTCATGTATTTTTATCTTACCCAATAACTTCACCCCCATTACTTATTTTTTGAATTTCTTTTGATAAATTTAAATCTTTTATTCCAATAATAGCTTTATTTGATTTTCCAATTGCTTTACTTAATTCATCTATTTCACCAACTATAATATATGGTATATCATTTTCCTCACTTAATTTTTTAAATTTATCTTTTGTTCTCTCTGAAGAATTTTCAGCTATAATTACTAAATTTATTTTTCTCTTTCTAATTTGTGTCTCTACACTATCTGCCCCAAAACTAATTTTACCTGCTTTTGCTGATAACCCTATTAAACCTAATATTTTTCTATTTATCAAGAATTACACCTCTTAAATTTTCATATATTTCATCTGATATTTTCATATCAAAAACTTTTTCTAATCTTTTTGATTTTATAACCTTTTCTAAACAATTTATATCGTCACATATGTATGCTCCTCTACCTTCTTTTCTACCAGTTCTATCTATGCTAATTTCATTTTCTTTATTCTTAACTATTCTTATAAAATCTTTTTTATCTTTTTTTATATTACATCCCATACATGTTCTTTGTGGCTGTCTTTTCAACTTGTCTTCCTCCTTTTATTGTATGTCCTTTGTTTTATTTTATTCTGTTTCGTTTTCTTCATTTTCATTATTTTCTTCATTTTCTTGTTTTTCTGCTAACATATTTCTAAATTGTGTTTCTGATTTTATATCTATTTTTTCCCAGTTTGTAAGTTTAGCAGCTAATCTTGCATTTTGTCCAGATTTTCCTATTGCTAAAGATAATTGATCATCTGGTACAATTACTTGAGCAAATTTTTCTTTTTCATTTATATCTACAGCTAATATTTGTGCTGGCAACAATGCTGCAGCTATATATATTGCTGGATCTTCATTCCATTCAATTACATCTATTTTTTCACCATTTAACTCATTTATTACATTTTGAATTCTTACTCCTTTTTGTCCTACACATGAACCTACTGGATCAATATTAGGGTCTGGTGAATATACTGCCACTTTACTTCTATAACCTGGATCTCTTGAAACACTCTTTATTTCAATAACTCCTTCATATATTTCTGGAATTTCAAATTCTAATAATTTTCTTACAAAATCTGGATTACTTCTTGAAACTATTACTTGTGGTGCCCCTTTAGCACCTTTTTCTACATCTAAAACATATCCTTTTATTTTGTCATTTACTCTATATTTTTCTGTTGGTACTTGCTCTTTTGCTGGCATTACACCTTCTAATCTTCCTAAATCCATTACTACTATATTTTTATCTGCTTTTTGTATTATTCCTGAAACTATTTCACCTTTTCTATCATTAAATTCATTAAAAACAATTTCTCTTTCTACTTCTCTTAATTTTTGTATTATAACTTGTTTTGCTGTTTGTGCTGCAATTCTACCAAAATCTCTTGGTACTATTTCTGTCTCTACTGAATCTCCTTCTTTAAAATCTTTGCTTATTTTTTGTGCCTCTTTTAAACTTATTTGTGTATTTTTATTTTCTGGTTTTTCTACTACTTCTCTTAATGAATATACATGAGTTGCTCCTGTTTTAGGATCCATAACCACTTTTACATTTTCTAAAGAATCAAAATTTCTTTTATATGCAGTAACTAGAGCTGTTTCTATTGAATCTAATAAATATTCTTTTTTTATTCCTTTCTCTTTTTCTAAATCTTCTAAAGCTAAAATCAATTCTTTATTATCGATAGCTTCCTTTTTCATTTTTTTAACTCCTCCTTTTACCAATTATATATTACTTTTATTTGTGCTATATTTTTTCTTGGAATTTGTATATTTCCTTCTAAAAATATATTTTCTTTATCAAATTTTTCTAGTATTGCTTGATATTCTTTTTTTCCGTTATTATCTTTACTAAATAACTTTACACCTACTAAATTTCCAATATTTTTTTCTAAATGTTTATCTTTTCTTAACACTCTTTCAATTCCTGGTGATGAAACTTCTAAGAAGTATTGTTCTTTTATATAATCTTTTTCATCTAATATATCTGTTATTTCATTATTTACTTTTTCACAATCATTTAGGTCTATTCCTTTTGGACTATCTATAAATATTCTTAAAAAAAAGTTTTTTCCTTCTTTGACATATTCTACATCATATAGTTCATATCCTATATTTTCAATTTTAGTTTTAACTAGGTCTTCTATCTTTTCTTCTATACTTGCCAAATTTTCCCCTCCTTTTCCAAAAGTTAAGAGTGGGATTTGTTCCCACTCTTGCTGTCTCTTTTTGTGTTTACATTTATATTATACCCAAGTTTTACTAAAAAATCAAGTATTTTCCAAATTTTTTCTAAATATTTAAGCAGAAGTAAAGAACTCACTTCTGCTTTGTTTGTCATTATTTGTTATATGCCCTTACTTTGAGGTATTTTCCTATTTTCACTATTATTACTAGCAATATTATCGCTAAACCAAGCCCTACAATTCCATTAACATTCATGATCACCTTAACTGTCACTAGTTGAATAAATGGTATTCCATAAACAATTACCATAATTACATACAACCAAAAAAACAGCTTTGGTATAAACCGAAAAATAATATAGGCAATAACAGCAATAATAACACAAATCAAAATGAAACAAATTATTTCTTTCACTTTTTTGTCTCCTCTCTTAAAAAAATATGGTTTTCCAGTTACTTTTATTTTACCACTAATTAACATAAAAATCAAATATTAAGTATTAAAAGGAGACTTATCTATAAAATTATTAAAAGTATCTCTTTTAACTTCAAATGTAAGTATTATATTATACAGAAGCTTTTGTTTCTTTATCATATTATAATTCCCCCAACCATATGGTATATATAATCTTTTTTCATTATTTTTTCTTTTCCTCTTCATTTTCTACATTTATATTTATATTTTTATACTGGCTAATGATATATATCATTCATAAGTTGTCAATTTTAACTTTCAAACTATTTAAGTTGTTTTTTTTATCAATTATTGGTATACTAATAACATAATTATATAAAGGAGGAATTTTAATGCCAACACCACACAATGAAGCTAAATTAGGAGAAATAGCCAAAACAGTTATTATGCCAGGAGACCCTCTTCGTGCCAAATACATCGCTGAAAACTTTTTAGAAAACGCTACTTTAGTTAATAAAGTAAGAGGAATGTATGCATATACTGGGGATTATAAAGGTACTCGAATATCTGTAATGGCTCATGGAATGGGAATACCTAGTATTGGTATTTATTGTTATGAACTATATAAATTTTATAATGTAGAAAATATTATAAGAATAGGATCTTGTGGAGGTTATAAACCTGAATTAAAACTCTTTGATATTATTTTATCAGAAAAAGTATTTTCTGAGAGCAATTTTGCATTAACTTTAAATAATGATGATTGTCACATTGTTGAAGCAAACAAAGAATTAAATGATATAATTGAAGAAACAGCAAAAAAATGCTCTATCAATATTGTAAAAGGAAATACTGTTACAACTGATTGTTTTGATTTATATATGACTGATGTAAATCAATTTTTAGATAGAATTCCTAAAGATTTCAATCCTGTTTCTGCCGAAATGGAAGCTTTTGCTTTATTCTACCTTGCAAAAATGTTTAATAAAAAAGCTAGTTGTTTAATGAGTGTTGTAGATTCAAAATATATTAAAGAAGTAGCTACTCCAGAAGAAAGAGAATCTGGGCTTAATAATATGATTAAGCTTGCTTTAGAAAGTACAAGGGGACGTTCCTTCAATCCCTAAAATTCGGGATAATGGGGACGGACCTGTAGGGAATTTGGGGACGGGGCTTAAAATCCCTATACTTTAGGAAAAAAAAAAAAAAAAAAATTTTAATTTTTTTTCAATTTGGAGTTTTTTTAACCCCCCTCCCCAATTTCCCTACAGCTCCGTCCCCTGGTCTTTATTTTTTTATTGACAATATTTTATATTTCATCGTTCCCACTGGTGCTTTTACCTCAACAACATTATTTTTCTTTGCTCCAAGTAATGCTTTACCTAATGGTGATTCATTTGAAATTCTATTTTCAGCTAAATCTACTTCAGTAGAACCAACAATTGTATAATCAATTTTTTCATCAAATTCCATATCAAGTACTTTCACTGTATTGCCTATTTGTACTGTTTCTGTATCTATTTCTTTTTCATTTATTATTTTGGCATTTCTTAATTTATTTTCTAATTCTACAATCTTCACTTCATTTTCTGCTTGTGCTGTTTTTGCCTCATCATATTCAGAGTTTTCAGATAAATCTCCAAATCCTAAAGCTACTTTTATTCTATCAGCTATTTCAGCTCTTTTTTCTGTTTTTAAATAATTTAATTCATTTTCAAGATTATTATATCCTTCTTGAGTTAATATTACTTCCTTTTCTTCCATCTTGCATTTCCTCCTTAATTCTTTAAAAAATACTTTTTATATATTACGGCACAAAATCAAATTTGTCAATACAAATTTGATTTTTTTTTACATCATTTTATTCTCCGTAAATTTGTAAAATTAATTTTAATTGGTTATAGTCTTTTTATATTTTATTTTAATAATTCTCTAGAATTTTTCATATAGTCCATTCCAGAAAAAATTGTTGCTATAACTTGAATAATCATCATTATAGTTACGATAAGGTTTAATACTAAATCTCCACCTTGTAATGTTCCTGTAAAGCAATCTCCAAAAGCATTTAAATCTAAAAATGCTAATATTATTGCAATCATTTGTGTTACTGTTTTTAATTTCCCCCATTTTGAAGCTGCAATTACCTTTCCGCCTTTTTCTACAGATACTAATCTATAACCTGATACCATAAATTCTCTTGCTAGAACAATAATTGGTATCCATGCTGGTAATTTAGCCATTTCAACTAACATCATCATTGCTGCTAATACTAGTATTTTATCAGCTAATGGGTCTAAAAATTTTCCAAAAGTTGTTACTTGATTTTTTGATCTTGCTATATATCCATCTAACTTATCTGTTATTGATGCTATTATAAATACTATGTCAATTATGATATATTCTATTGGTATACCCAAAAATTTACCTTCTATACCAAAAAACGGTATTATTACCATTAGTGGTACTAATATTATTCTGAATATAGTTAGTTTATTTGCTAAATTCATCTTCAAATCATCCCTTCTACAATTTTACTTCAACATTTCAATAGCTTTTTGTAATTGTGTATCATTTTCTTTTTCCACATTTAATACGTTTTCTACTGTATCTGGTAATTCTACTGTTACATCTGGTTCTATTCCGATTTTATTTATTTCTGTTTTATTTGGCGTCAAATATTTTTGTGATGTTATTTTTAATCCACTACCATCTGATAATGTTAATAATTCTTGTATTACACCTTTTCCAAATGTCTTTGTTCCTACAATTTTTGCTTTTCCTAAATCTTTTAATGCTCCTGCTAAAATTTCTGATGAACTCGCCGTATTTTCATTTACAAGTATCACTACTGGCATGTTTATAATTGGATCACTTTCAGATTTTTTCACTTCTTCATTATTATTCTTGTCAACTTCATATAATAACACTGAACCTTTATCAGCTATATAACCTGCTATTTCTAATGCTTGATCTACAAGTCCTCCACCATTATTTCTTAAATCTATTATTAATGATGTTATATTACTTTTTTGCAATTCTTCAAATTTAGCTTTAAATTCTTCTGCTGTATTTTCATCAAAAGATGTAAATTCAATATAACCAATATTATTTTCTAATACTTCTCCTTCTACTGGGTTTACTATTATATTTTCTCTTTTTATTTCAAAGTTTAAAGTTTCAGTTCCTCTTAAAATTTCTAATTGAACTGTAGTTCCTTCTTCTCCTTTTATTTTAGAAGCTGCTATAGAATTATCTTCTCCAGTATAACTTTCTCCATTTATTTTCATAATATAATCTCCTGGAAGTATTCCTGCTTTCTCTGCTGGACTTCCTTTTATTGGAGACAAGACCATTATTCTATTTGTTTCTGTATCATTCACCATATATATTCCTATTCCTACAAAGTTTCCCATTGTGTCTTGCATATATTCTTCCATATCTTCTTTTGAAATATACTCAGTGTATTCATCACCTAATCCTTCTATATATCCTTTTATTGCACCTTCTTTTAAATCTTCTTCATTTACTTCTCCTAAATAGTATTTATCTATTAGTGCTCTATATTTTTTCAATTCATCATCTATATTTGTTTCTTCAGATGATGAACCAATTAAAAAATCAGTATTATTTCCATTTGTAAAATATTGATAAAAACCTATTGATGTTAATAAAAATGTCACAAAAGCCACTAATATTGCTAACATTATTATTTTATAAATTTTTGTTTTTTTATTTTCTTCCATAATTGTCAAACCTTTCTTGATAAATTAGCAGAACGGGCGGAAAGCATTCCGCCCATAAATATATATGTATAATTTATATTCATTATTACCTATGGTAAATAATTCATAGGATTTCTTCTACAATCATATGTACCTGGACTCACTCTCACTTCGAAATGCAAATGTGGTCCTGATGAATTTCCTGTACTTCCTACATTCATTATTTGTTGTCCTTGTGTTACACGTTGTCCTTCAGAAACTCTTATAGATCCTGCTTGTCCATGTGCATATAATGTATATAATCCATTATCATGCATTATGATTACATAATTTCCATAACTTGTTGTTAATGCTTTAGCTGTATATACAATTCCATCAGCAACTGCATATACTGGTTGACCATTTATTCCTGCTGAACCAAAATCAACTGCTCCATGATATTGTCCACTTGAATAATTTATTCCAGTTGTAATTCTTGAATAAGCACTTGGTACTGGATATATAAATCCTGATGAACTTACAGCTCCTCCACCTGTCGAAGTTCCTCCATTTGAACCACTTGAACTAGAAGAGTTATTTTGTTGTTGCTGCTTTTTATATTCTTCTAATTTTCTTTTCATTTCTGCTTCTTTTTGTTTTATTTCAGCATCTATTGATTTATTAGCTTCATTAAGTTCATCTATTTGACTTTGGATTGCTTGTTCATCTGCTGTTAACTTTGTAACATATTGGTCTTTTTCTGCTTTTGAACTTTGCAATTGTGTTGAAACACTTTGTTTTTCTGCTTTAGATGTATCTAACTCTTTTTTACTAGTTTCTAGACTAGTTTTCATTGCTTCTATTTCTTCTTTTTCTTTTTGAATTTTATCTAAAAGTTCTGCATCATTTGTTGCTATTTCTGTTACTAGATAATAATTTGAAA
>CAMMNR010000088.1 GCA_946498265.1 uncultured Clostridium sp.
AGAGAGAAAATCTAAGATTATTTTTGTGTATTAATCAACATATAAAAGAAAAAAATATTTTTAATATGTTTATAATTGTATTATGCAAAACCTTGTACAGATAAATGAGAAATTTAAGAGATTTATATTGATAGAAAAAATGTTGTTTTTATATAATCTAAATATATCGAAAAAGAAAGAAAAAAGAATGAATGATATTTTGGAGAGGGGAAAACAACAGATGAAAGAAGAGAAGATAAAAACAAGAGAAACAGCAAAAAAAGAAACAACAGAGCCGCCAGAAGAAATACCAGTAGGAACAATAACATTTGGAGCAGTAACATGGAGTGGTGGACAAGCAAGTATAAGAGTAAGTACAACATCAGGATATGAAATAGAATATCAACTAAATGGAACAGCAGAAGGAAGATGGACAAGTGTGCCAAGCAATGGAACAATATCAAATATACCATATAATGCAACAGTAAATGTAAGACTAGTAAATGGAAGTAAAAGAGGCCAAGTACAAAGTAAAACAATAAAAGACGAAACAGTACCAAAGGTAATAGTAACTAAGCAAGGAAGTGCAACAACAAATTCAATAGCAGTAAGTGTACAAGCAACAGACAATGAAAGTGGAATGAGTACAAGCCCAACATACACATACTTCATAAAGAAAACAAGTGAAGGAAGTTACACACAAAAAGCAAGTAATGCAAATAATAGTTACACATTCACAGGACTAGACCAAGAAACAAGTTATGACATAAAAGTAGAAGTACAAGGAGACAAAGCAGGAAACAAAGGAGAAGGAACCCTAACAGGTATAACAACAGGAAAAGTAACAGGGGGAACAGTAGAAGGAGCAATAACATTTGGAAATCCAACATGGAGTGATGGACAAGCAAGTATAACAATAAGTACAAATACAAGTTATAAAATAGAATATCAACTAAATGGAACAGAAGGAAGCTGGACAGAAATATCAAACAATGGAACAATACAAAACTTACAACATAACACAACAATATATGCAAGACTAACAGATGGAAACAACCATGGAGATCATGCAAGTACAACAATAGCAGACACAGTAAATCCAACAGTAACAATACAAAGTCTAACAGCTGAAGACACAACAATACAAGTTACAGCAAAAGGAACAGACAATGAAACAGGAATAAATGAATATATATTCTATATAAAAGAAAGTACACAAGAAGACAGTAATTATGTAGAAAAAACAAGAAACACAACAGGAACAGCAACAATAGAAGGACTAGAAACAGGAAAAACATATACAATAAAAGTAGAAGTAACAGACAAAGCAAATAACACAGGAAGTACAACGAAGGATATAAAAGTCACAAAACCAATAACAGGAGAAGAGATATCAGCAAATGCAAGTGAACATTATAGAGGAATAGTAACAAACTATGATTGTAAGAATAATGATGGGGTTGATGCATGGGAAATATTTTATGCAGATGAAAATAATATATATTTAATATCAGATAATTATGTAAGTTATCAATTTATACCACAGGGGAGAGGAGGTAGTGATATAACTATTGGAGATACTTATTATTGTGTATATACGTCAGATTCCATAGAAAATGAGTACAATGGTTCATCAGATATAACAGATGAAAAGATAAGAGCTTTAAATAATGATTTTTTTTCAAAAGGATATACAAGTACAAAAAATAATATGAAAACAGTAGCATATATGTTAGATACAGATATATGGAATGTATTTGCTGGAGAACAAGCAGAATATGCAATAGGAGGACCAACATTAGAATTATTTTTTAAATCATATAATCAAAAATTTAATACTAGTTATATGGTAAAGTCCGAGGAAGATGGTTATTCAATATGGGAAACAGAGGACTATTATATGGGAACCGAAGTTTATTTAGATAAACAAGATAGCTTATATTTTAATCATAGAAATGGAGTATATGGAATGTGGATGCCTACACCTTCTCAAGAAGAAGATTACATAGTGTATACTGCTAGAAGTGGTGGGCAAGTTGGAACAATCAGTTCTCATTATTTTCAACACCAGACTGGATTTAGACCAGTAGTTTGTTTAAAATCAGGAATAGGTTTAGAAAAACAAGAAGATGGAACATATAGAATAATAGATACAATTGAAACTGGAAATATAACATTTAATAATGCAATATGGGAAGATAATAAAGCAAGTATGCAAATAAGTACAGATACAAATTTACAGATAGAATATCAAATAAATGGAATTGATGAGGGAAAATGGAAATCAATAGAAAATAATGGAACAATACAAGAATTAATTAATGGAGATACAGTATATGCAAGATTAACAGATGGAACAAATTATGGAGATTATGCAAGTGTGACAGTTAGTCAAAATATTCCTGGAAGATACTTTGATAAAGATACAGAAATAATGGTAGGAGAATACCCAGTAACAGTACCAGCAGGAGCAACAATATCAGGAATACCAGGAGAATATGAAAGCGTAGAAGATGGATTGGTAATATATATAACAAATGGAGAAATAATAACAAATTGGGCTGATGCAAGAACAATGCATGAAAATTACGATCAATTTGTATGGGTTCCTGTTGATAAAGATTCAGTAATTGTTGAAGAAGGAAAGGAAATAACAGTGGCTACAAACAAAGAAAAGTATGATAATCTAAAAGGTTATATAGCATATTATAATAAATATCCAATGGCGGTAAAAAAGTCCGACGGAACATATAGTGTATTATTGTATGATTTTGAAGGCGATTCTAACTTGAAAATAACTCCAAAAGATTATACAGCAGTTACAGATTATATAGAACCAGCAGTTTTAGAAGAGGATGAAAAGCATAATATAACAGCAATTGATATGGATGAAAGATATAAAATCTATGGAAGGATGGAGCTTTATTACATATTCGAGATCTATGGGAAACTATGGATATGAGGGAACAAAAAGTCCGGCTAAAACGGGAACAGGATATTATAAACAGAAGAATATATTTGATTTAGCAGGAAATGTAGAAGAAGGGACGCTAGAAGCATATATGAGTACTTATAGTTATAGAGTTTTTCGTCGGACATGATTATGCTATAGATGAGAGAGATGCAATGATATGTGGACGTAGTAGATTAAGCCCAACTGATAGCTATGCAACAAGTGGATCAAGACTTGTACTTTATTAATAGCAGTGTCTCATCAGGAACATGTACAAATAATGAGACATGTTACATCGATAAAATACAAATAAAATCTAATAAAAGTAATATAAAAATATGTAAAAACATATTTGATAAAAAAATAAAAAAATAGTAAGAAAATTCTTGCTATTTTTTATTTAATATAGTAAAATAAAAAAGTAAAATATATTGTATTTAAAATTTATACCCAGCGACTAAAGATGAATGATAATTTTAAATTACAAAACTAAAAGAACAAGAGAAAAGGGAGGAAAACAAAAATGAAGAAAAAAGAAAAAAGATTAATTGCGATATTATTAATAATATTAGCAATAGTAGTAATTATTTATGTTGTTAGACAAAATCAAAATGATGGAGATGATGGAGCAGGAGTTACAGATACTCAGCAAATAGCAAAGACAGAAGACACATACACAGAAACATTAGAAGATGGAACAGTATTAAACACAAGTGAAGAATTTAATAAAACAAAAACATATAATGGACTAGAAATAAGCAATATTCAATATACAGAAAAAAATGGAATGACAGTCTTATTAGCAGATGTAAAAAATACAAGTGACACAGCACATAGCCTAGAATTAGTAAAAATAATAGTAGAAGGAAAAGACGGAGAAGATATGGCAGTAATGAACTCAATAATAGGAGATGTAGAACCAGGAGAAACAATTGAATTAAATGCAAGTATGACAGGAAATATAGTAAATGCAAGAGATTTTAGAATAGAAAAAAGTGAATAAAATTTGAACATAAAAGATAAATAAAAAAGCAAATTAATAAAAAAGTGATTAATCAAGAAAATAAAAATTTTCTTGATTTTTTGCGTATTATAAAGTATAATAGAAAAAATGAAAAAGAACAAGAAGTTAAAATTAATTTTAATTTTGGCTTGAGGAAGGATGATACAAAAAATGAAAGCAATAGAGATCAGAGAAAAATATTTAAACTTTTTTAAACAACACGGACATAAAGTAATACCATCAGCACCATTAATACCAGAAAATGACCCATCGGTATTATTTACAACAGCTGGAATGCAACCATTAGTGCCATATTTATTAGGAGAAAAGCATCCAGAAGGAAAGCGTATAACAGATTACCAAAAATGTTTAAGAACAAATGATATAGAAGAAGTAGGAGATAATAGACATTTAACATATTTTGAAATGTTAGGAAACTGGTCATTAGGAGATTATTTCAAAGAAGAATCAATAAAAATGAGCTTTGAGTTTCTAACAAAGGAATTACAAATACCAGTAGAAAAGCTATCAGTAACATGTTTTGCAGGAGATGAAGATTGTCCAAAAGATGAAGTATCAGCAAATGCATGGAAAGAAGTAGGAATACCAGAAGAAAGAATATATTTTTATGGAAAAGATGACAACTGGTGGATAGCAGGAGAAGAAGGACCATGTGGACCAGATACAGAGATGTTTTATGATACAGGAAAACCAGCATGTGGACCAGATTGTCAACCTTCATGTGATTGTGGAAAATATGTAGAAATCTGGAATAATGTATTTATGGAATACTTTAAAGATAAGAATGGATATTCAAAATTAAAACAACAAAATGTAGATACAGGATTAGGACTAGAAAGAATGACTTTTGTTTTGCAAGGAAAAGAAACACCATTTGATACAGAACTATTTTCACCAGTAATGGACAAACTAAAAGAATTACAAAAAGTTGATATAATAGAAAGTAGAAGAATAATTGCAGAACATTTACGTTCAAGTATGATGATAATCTCAGATGGTGGAAGACCAAGTAATATAGATAGAGGATATGTACTTAGAAGACTAATCAGAAGATTAATCAGACACTTAAATAAACTACAAATAGATTTAAATGAATTGACAAATTTAATAGAAATAAATGTAGAAAACCTAAAAGAAATGTATCCTGATTTAGAAAAAAATAAAGATACAATAAAAAGTGTAATAGTAGAAGAAAAAGACAAATTTGTAAAAACGCTAGCACATGGAGAAAGAGAATTTGAAAAAGAAGTAAAAAGATTAAAAGAACAAAATGTAGAAACAATTCCAGGAGCAACAGTATTTAAATTATATGATACTTATGGATTTCCGCCAGAAGTAACAAAAGAACTAGCACAAGAAAATGGTTTTAAAGTAGATTTAAAAGAATTTGAAGAATTATTCAAAATACACCAAGAAAAATCAAGACAAGGAGCAGAACACAAATTCAAAGGTGGACTAGCAGATCAAAACGAAAAAACAATAGCATATCACACAGCTACACACTTATTACATCAAGCATTAAGAACAGTGCTAGGGGACCATGTAAAGCAAAGTGGTTCAAACATAACAGAAGAGAGATTAAGATTTGACTTTACACATCCACAAAAAATGACAAAAGAAGAAATACAAAAAGTAGAAGATTTAGTAAATGAGCAAATACAAAGAAATTTAGACGTAACTTGTGAAGAAATGAGTTATGAAGATGCAAAAAAATCAGGAGCGATCGGTTTATTTACGGATAAATATGGAGACAAAGTAAAAGTATACACAATAGGAGACTTCAGCAAAGAAATATGTGGAGGACCTCATGTATCTAATACAAAAGGAATGGGAACATTCAAAATAAAAAAAGAAGAATCAAGTTCTTCAGGAATAAGAAGAATAAAGGCAGTGCTTATTTAGTGCCAAAGGGGACGGGCTATTTTGGCACTAAATAGTTATCAAATTCTAAATTAATTAATAATAATTATTATAAAGTGTGCCAAAATAGCCCGTCCCCTTTGGCACAGTTTGAAAGGATAGATATATATGAATGATTGTTTATTTTGTAAAATTATAAAAGGAGAAATTCCATCAAATAAAGTATATGAAGATGATGAAATATTGGCATTTCATGATATAAATCCAGCAGCGCCTATACATATATTAGTAATACCAAAAAAACATATAGACTCATTAGCAAAAATAGAAAAAGAAGATGAAATATTGATAGGAAAAATCTATGGAGTTATAAATAAAATAGCAGAAGAAAAAGGATTTAAAGATGAAGGGTATAGAGTGATAGTTAATTGTGGAGAAAATGGAGGACAAGAGGTAATGCATTTACATTTTCATATATTAGCTGGAACTAAATTAGGAGAAAAGATAGTTTAACAAAAGAAAAAATAGTCCTATATAGGTTATAAATGGCGAATATTACAAAGAATAAATATTGAAAAAGATATACACATTTTGTACAATATATGTTATAATATATATAGTGATAATAATGTACGGAGGTAAAAAATATGTTTGAGAGTAAATATAGTAAAGTGTTAACAGTTTTATTAGCAATAGTAATTATAGCAATATTAGGTTTACTTGGATATTTAGCATATGACTACTATCAAAATTATGTTATCTCAACAGATGCTAATCAATTTGTAGATGATTTCCAAGGTGAGGTAGCAGATGGAGAAGCTAACGATAATAATACTAATACATCAACTGAAGATCCATTTAATCAAATTGAAAGTACCAATACAACAGGTGGAACAAGTAAAACTTATAAAGGTTTCGGAGTGCTAGGTACAATAGAAATACCATCTATTAGTTTAAAATATCCAGTTCTTGATAAAGTAACACCAAAATCAATAGAAACAGCAGTGGCATTTTTATATGGTACAGGTTTAAACCAACCAGGTAACAGCGTTATTATAGGACACAACTATAGAAATGGACTATTTTTCTCAAATCTTAAAAAAGTAAATGTTGGAGAAAAAATTTATATAACAGATCTTGAAGGAAATAGAGTTGAATATACGATTTATAATAAATTTGAAGCAGCTGAAAATGATACTTCATTTTATCAAAGAGATACAGGTGGCAAGCCAGAAATAACTCTATCTACTTGTACAGATGATAGTAGTGCAAGAATAATAATTTTTGGTAGGACAGAAGGATAATAAAAATTAAATAAGGTTATTAAAAATGAGTTGTTTTATAATTATGTTATTTTAGATAATAATAAAACAACTTCTTTTTTTTACAATTGCAGAATAGTTTTAAAATTGTGCATATTTTAAACAGGACTAAAGATTAAAAAATTTTTCGAGCAAAAAAGATGTCAAAACATGTAA
>CAMMNR010000089.1 GCA_946498265.1 uncultured Clostridium sp.
TAGTGCTAAAAAGGAAATTTTTTTACTGGCTAACCATCAGTAATTTCCTATACATACTGACTTGAATAGCAATATCATTTTTTAAAACTCCTGCAAGCATTGATATTCCTTGTTCAGTATAAACATATGGAAGATATTTTTCACTTCTGTATTTAAAGTTGTTATTTTCTGAAGTGGTTCCAAATTGGAACCACATTTTTTTAATTCTTCTTTTGTTAATTGAAAACAAAAATCTTCTGGAAATCTCTCAATATTTCTTTTCATTGCTTTATTTACATTTTTAGTTTCATAATGATATAGCATAGCCACATCACTATCTAACATTACTTGCTTACCTCTTATTGTATATATTAAATTTTTTATTTCTTCACTATTTACTATTTTTAATTGATTTTCCATATTTCCACATCCTTTTTTACGGATATTATAAAACATTTGTTTGGATATGTCAATAGTTTTTTATAATTTTATAAAAATATAATTATACTTTACAATAAAAATTGCTACAAAAAATCTAAAAAGCTCTATCTAAGTCTAGGACATATTAAACTTATAATATACAAAAAATCCTCTAAATATTGGTATTTCAACCTTTGAAATTTACAAAAAGATAGAATTTATCAAACATCGGGAATATTAAATATTCCGAAGTTTTTACTATTCCCAAAAATATAAAAGAGAAAAAAACTTTAATATTCTATATTTTCAATATATCATATTTATTTAAATATTTCAAAATTTTTTTATTTTATTTTTTCAGCAAACCTCTTATTAACAATATTCCAATTAACTATATTCCAAAAAGCATTAATATAATCTGGTCTTTTAGTTTGATATTGTAAATAATATGAATGCTCCCACATATCTAATACCAAAATAGGTTTACACCCCCATAAAGTCAAATTTTGATGTTTTTCACATTGAAGAACTTCTAACTTATTCCATTTAGGAATCCACGCAAGTATGCACCATCCGTGATGCTTCTACAGCTTTACTCGCTTCTGTAAATTGATTTTTAAATGAATCATAGCTTCCAAAATCTTTTATTAATTGTTGCATTAATTCAATATTTGGTTCTGTAGGAATAGCAGGTCCCATATTTTCAAAAAATAACTCATGTAAAATTACTCCTGACCCAAAAAAACTTAAGTTTTTTTCTAAACATTTTATATTGGAAAAATCATTTGTTTCTCTTGCTTTTTTTAATTCCTCTTCGGTTTTGTTTGTATTGTCAACATATCCTTTATATAATATTTAATAATGCAATTCTAGTGTTTTTGTTGAATAATATGGTTCTAGTGCATTTAATGGATATGGTAAATCAATCATCTTTATCATGAATAACCTCCTTATCTTACTATTACTAATAGGGAAAAAAAAGGGCGTCCCCTTTTTCCCTAATTTATCATTTCAAGTGCATCATTTGCTCCATTTAAACCTTCTAAATTGTAGTATGTGTCTGGTATTGTTCCTACTATTACGTTTTCTACTAATAATACTTGATTTGTTATTTGTTTTGCAATATTATCAAAAGGTGTTAATATATTTACTTCGCATTTAACTTCTAAGTATACTCTGTGTAAAGTTTGATTTATTCCTTGTGCTGTAAATTCACTTCTTAAGTCTGTTTCAACATTTCCTATTGATGATATCCTAATTTTTATTCCTGGTCCTCTACCTGATAATAACTTAAATCCTGTGAAACTTCCCAATGCTATTTGTATATCTTCTCTTCCTCTTTTATCTATCTCTTCTTGTATTTTTACTGCTATATCTGAAATGATTTCGTTTATAACTATTACATTTGATCTTATCATTGTTATTTTGCCATTTGAGTCTTTTTCTATTATAAACATGTCATCATATGTATATCTTTTCATAACAGCTGTTGCTTGTTCATTAGATATTATTGTTGCTATTGATTTTGCTTTGTTTTCACATAAAGTATCAAATATTGGTAAAATTGAATCTAAAATTAATTTGGCTGTACTAAATGCAATTATCAATATGATTAATACCTTTAACTTTTTTCGGTTTTTCTTATCTTGAAATTTCTTTTTGTAATCGTGTAATCCTTTAGGAATTATTATTCTTGGTCTTGAATAAATTTTATGCATAATTTACCATTTTAACTTCATTACTAGCTTTTTTTACATATCTTGGTATATATAATTTTTGTCCTGGCATTATCATATTAACATCTTCAATTCCATTTATTCTAGCTATATTGTCTATTGTACTTCCAAATTGTTTTGCTATTTTCCACAAAGTATCACCTTTTTTTACTATATACATTACTATATTATAGTCTTCTTCTTCTCTTTCACCACTTGATTGCAATTCATCTATAACATTCAAATTAGCATTTTCATATGAATTAGCATTAATTAACATATCTACATTAGTAGTTACATTACCACCATCTTGAATAACAAAATTTTTGTCTCTTGCTTCCATTTCTATTTCCATATTTACTTCTTCCCCATTTTCTAAATTATCTATTACATATTCGAATGGTATTTTTGCATTTTTTGTTTCAACTTCTAAATTACTGTCTGATACTAAAAATCTCATATCTAATTCACATTCATATAAAACTTTTGTTTTTAATCTATTTTCTTTTACTACAATAGGATTTATATCCACATCTAGAATTGTTTTGTTTTCTAAATTTTCTAATACTACCCTTTCATTTATTTGTTTTGATACTTGAAAGTTTCTCCTACTTTTCATTGTTGTTATTTGCCTTTTATTATATTCTATATTTTCACATGGACTATATATGTCTTGAATTATATTTATCTCTTTTTCTTCATACACCGTACATGATACTCCAATTTCTATTTCTACATATACAGAATGTTCTTCCACTTGATTTGGTTTTATTATCATATTTCTTATTTCATAATGAACATTACATATATTATTTTCACTTATATTTTGAATATCTATAAATCCTACTACTGGTATTTTTGCATTTACTATATTTATTCTATTATCTTCTGTTAAATACATAATTTTTATTTCTGCTTCTGACTTTGTTAATATTTTGTTATAACTTATTTTTATATCTTTATCAATAATATTTACATTTGCCTTTAAAATTTCAGCTAGATTATCTATATTATCAATTGCAATGGTGTCTTTTGCATTTATTTTAGTTTCTCCCATTCCTACTAATGAATTCACTTTTAAATTTTCTTTTAACATCTGTATCTCTTCTGCATTTTGTATATCATTTATTATCTCTATTTCTTCATTATTATATATTTTTATATCTGCTTCTAATGTAGCTTTTATTCCTATTTTTCTTCCATTTATAACTTTACATTCTATTGTTTTTAATTTTACATCAATTATACTATTCATACCTTCTCTACAATTTGTTACATTTATATTTTCTGAAAAGTCTAAACTTGTATTTATTCCTCTTACTTTATCTTCTCCATTTTCTGATAAATACATTATATATGTATTTATACTTCCTGCAATTTTTACTTTATCATCTAAGATTTCTTTACTATATATATTTACAACCCCACTTGTACAAATTGTGCTTAAGATATCTGGCTTAGAGTCTGGAACTATCATATCCCCTTCTACAAATATTATTTCTCTTTTTGATGATACTAATTTATTTACAGATAAATTTTCTTTTACTGTATCTACAATCATTATTTTACCTCCTTATATTTTTTCTTTATACATTGTTATGAGGTTATAATTAATTTTATGCGAACAAAAATAAAAAAACAGAAGATTTCCTTCTGCTTTTGATTATTATTTATTAATTTTTACACTAAAGATGTTTTTCTTTTGTTTGGTACTGGTGGTGGAATTAATGGACTATATGAATCTCCATCAAATACTTGCACCTCAACCGTTCTCGTTAAAATATCTGTATAACTATAAGTTACATTTCTATTATTTTCCTCATATTTTACTACAAAAATATTAGGATATACTTTTTCTATTGTTGCTTCCTTTTCAAAGACCTTACTTCTACCTAAAGAGCCTTTTACTATTATCTTTTGTCCTACTTTCTCCAAGATGTCAGTTTTTAGATTTGCTATATCACTTCTACAAATCATGCTATCACCTACTCCCTTAAGATAAGTAAATTGTAGCATTTTTAGTAGAAAATGTCAAAAAATGTATGTTCTAGCCAAAAACAGGTATCCTTTGTGCACCAAGAGTTATAGCTGATGTTTCTCAATATTTTACAGTTGTGTTACAATTACGTTACAACTCCATTACAATTCATCCTTTTCATTTTTCCATTTGCCCCTATCCCATTTACTCCTTTTTTTCCATCTCTTAATTCTCCTTCTATATCATCAATTGTTACAAATTTATATTTCTCTGTAGATGCTATTTTTTCTGCTACAATCAATGGATCTAAAAAATCTATTAAAATTCTAGCTGGAGAAGAAGCAAAATTTGCTCCAGCTGCTATTAAAGCTTCAAAATAACTTTGGCAAGCTCCTGCAAATATAACTAATTCTTTACCTCTCTCTTTATCATATTTTCTTGCTTGTTTAACAGTTTCTATAAAATACCTAGAATTTTTGTAATTATAAACATCACTATAACTTTTTCCGCTTCTAATCATCCCATCATGTCCTGTAATAACTAGTATATCTGGATTGTATATAGTTAATAAATTATAAACTACTTGTGGCTGTTTATATTCTGGAATATTTTTTACAACTGCATCTAGTCCCATCTTTTTATAATACCTATATGATTTTTCGCTGTATTTTTTGTCTCCATCTAAATGCAGTATTTTGCCAGTTTTTATTTTATTGCTTGAAATTTTATTAAAAATATTTATTCCTTCATTTGTTAAACTCTCTCTTTTTCCTTTCTTTACTCTGCTTTCTATTTTGTTATTCCATTCTTTTACAGCATTAGTTACTACATTTCTATCTATTACTTCTAATTCTTCAACTGGACTATTTAACTGCACTCTTTCGGTTATACCTTTTAAAACTGCTATTTCTCCATCTTTAGTGTTAATAATATTTGTTACTTTGAATATTAAATCTTTCCCATACGACTTTTGAATTACTTTATCATTTTTCTTTATCTTTTTCATTTTCTCACCTCATAAAATAGGGCTAATATATTCTATGTCGTATTTTGTACTATTGTGATTTATAAGGTAAAAACATTTATATACAATGCTTTTGCTTTTAATTATAAAAAATGTGTCTGTGTTTCTTCATATACTTCTAAAGTCAAATTTATTCAAAAAATTTATGTAAATTCATCTATCCTTTTCTTGTTATAAATATAATTACTATGATACAAAAAAACTGGCAACTAATTATTTCTAACTAGTCGCCTTTCATAGCAATTCAACTGGAACTTTCGTTCCTTTCATAGCAATCTCTATGATTACTTTCTAATACTATGATACTATATTTTATGCGATTAGTCAACGATTTATTCAATAAAATTTTTATATTTTCGGAGTAGATTTGATTGTATTATTAAACTCTAAACATATTTTATTGGATATACTGTCCATATAATTCCCATCTAATGTTCCTATTGTTCCAGAAAAATTCACTCTTAATATACTTACTTTTTTCATCCTTGTAATCCTTGCCCATCTAAGCATTTTCTTAAAACCATTTATTTTATCTAGTTCAATTATCTCTGTAAGTTCATTTTTCTGTTTTTTAGATTCTTGTACTGTAATTTTACCATCTTCCAACTCTTTTTCTATTCTTATATATTCTATTGTTTTTTTTGATGATATAGGCAAAACAAATAAATCTTTCTCAAAATTTTTTAATATGACAGCTGGATGCATACCACCAAATTCATTTCCAACATTAAATCCAAAATCTATCCATACAACATTTCCTCTTTTAAATAAAACATATTTCATAAGTATTTTTACATCTTCTAAAGGTATTTTTTGATTGCTAAATATATATTTATTGTCTTTAAAAATATAGTTTGATTTAATAATAGATTTAACAATTTTATTTGATTTATTGTAAGTATATTTGCTAATAACATAATTTTTTAGAGTATATTTAGCTATATTTCTATAAATATATTCTTCATCTTGTTCTTTTTCTATTTTTTCTGTTTTATCCTTAATCCAAGTAAAGTAAAGTTTTCCTCTTTTTTGATCTTCTTTTTTATTTAATGACTTTCTAAACTGTCGTAATTTTTTTAGACATTTAATATAAGATTCTTTCACATAATCACACTCCAAACATAAAAGCATTTTACTTTCATATTATATCAAACATTTGTTTTTATTTCAAGTGATTTTATTAATTTTCTAATAAAATAAATTGTAGATTATATCCAATTTTCTAATAATTATTTATTGTTATTATTTATGCAATACTTTAAAAAATTTTATTAATTGTACTTTTGCAAAAGGCAGGAAAGAGATACAGAGAGTATCTCACAAACACTTAGAAAGTCAAGCTTTCTAGTCCTCTGTTTTTAGCGAAAATATGTAGAGAAAGTACAGAGTTCCCACTTCGGGATATTGTTAATTTTTAATTAAATTTCATTCTTTTTACCTGAATTTATAACACTTTTATAATAATAACTAATAAAGTCACTAATTTCCTTATTCGTATTTTCATATTCAATTTGTTTGTTTTTACACAACTTATATATATTCTGAACATAGTTTTCCTAGTAAAATCGCCTCATGTAATCCAATCTTTTTAATTATTTCTTTATTTACAATTATATATCCTGTATTTGATAATAAATCTATTAGCATAAATATTCCTCCCACAAACCATATAAAAACAATTTAATTTGTAGTTAGGTATTTTTCTCTTTAAATTAAATGTTTATTAGTAAGTAGGGAGTTTTTGTTGTCTAAACAACTGTCTCCATCTAAATGCAAAATTTTTCCCGTATAAATAATTTCTTTTTGTCTATTTTCACTTTTGGGTAAATCTTCTTTAATTTTGCTTTTAATTCTATTTTCTAATTCTTTTTCACATCTATTATGTTCTTCTTTAGTTGCCAATTGTAAATCTTCTATTGGAGCATCTGCTTCAATTCTTACATCAACACCTTTTAATATTGCAATTTTTTGTCCATTAGATAATTTCAAAATTCTTTTTATTTTAAATAATATATCATTTCCATATGAGTTTCTAGTAACTATGTCTCCTTTTCTTATTTCATTCATATTATCACCTCGTATATTTTAGGCTATTATAATATATGATGTTTTCTGATGTTTGTTTAC
>CAMMNR010000090.1 GCA_946498265.1 uncultured Clostridium sp.
TTTTTTTATTGTTTTTTTCATCTTCAACTATTTGTATTTTTGGCATATCTTTATTATTTTTCATCATTGCATTAAAGTCTTTTTTATTCTCATTAGACATATCTTAAATCTCCTATCTAAAAAATAATTATGATCTTATATTAAATACTAATCCTTAATCATTATAAGTCTTCGTAATAATAATGAAAACTATAACCAGTTATTTTAGCATTTGGATGTGATTCTTTATATTCTCTCTCTTGGCATCTTGCACATTTTTTATAATTTTCTAATTTTCTTTTATCTTTAACTTTCCACCCTTGAAATTTTGCTTTTAAAGTATCAGACCAATCCTCATAACAATCCAAGTAAGTATGGTATATTTTATTTGCTTGTTCATACTCATTTTCTGCAAGTAAAACCATGTTATTTTGAGTTATATGTTGACAAAATTGTTTTACTTCTTGCTCTTGATTATTTTCATCAATTATTCTTACTTTCTTTTCTTTTATTTCTTTGTTTTTTTCTTCTTCCTGTTTTTTTGCTTGTTCAAATTTTGATTCTTTTGACTCACTTTTATTGTTATTTATTATTTTTTTTAATTTTTCTATATTTGATTTAAAAATATTCATAATAAATCACACTTTCAAATTATTTTCTATTACTATATTAGCATAAATTTGCAAATAATAAAACCCTTTATCAAAAAAATCACTACAATACTGTAATGATTTTTTTATTTGTATTATATTGAATTTTTACAATTTTTACTATATTCTTCTTGCATATCTGATATTGCTTTTCCAAGAATACTAGTGATTGCCCTATATGTTCTTCCTTTTTTATCTGCTATATACTCAATTGTTACTTTTTCTTTATACCTCATGTTTACAATATCCTGTGTGTTTTTCTTTAGTGTTAAGATTAGCTTGTCTATTATTGATATTTCAAGGTTTAACTGTTGTCTTTCTGTTTCTAGTTCTTCTATTCTAGTTAATTTATTTATAATTTCATTTTCTATACTAGATTCAGTAAATCCTGTTGCTCTTGGCATACCATCTAGTTTAGCACTTTTCAATGATGCCTCTTCTTGTTTTAATCTAAAAAGCTCAATTTCTATTACTGCAATTCTAACATTATAATTATTATAATTTTCTAATGCCCTTTTTATATTCATATCTTTCCTTTCTAGTTTTACATATCTTACATTTTGTTAAACTGTGGCATTTTCTTAAATGCTTATATTATCAATACTTTTATTTATTATGAATTTTACAGTTTACAAAACTTTTTTTTGTAAAACTGATATTATTTTTTAAAAATATTTTAATTTTTTTATAGCTTTATTTCCCATCTCTTGTGTTAGACCTATATATTTCATTGTTATAATTTCACTTGCATGATTAAACATATCCATTAGTAATCCTAAATCTTTTGTATTTTGATAAGTATGATATCCAAATGTCTTACGAAGAGTATGTGTACCAATATTTGATATTCCTTCTACTTCACATGCTTTTTTTAATATCTGATATGCTCTTTGTCTTGTAATAGGCTTATTTCCTTGTCTAGATGGAAATAAGTATTCTCTTTCATCTTTTGTTTCTATATATTTATCAAGTTCTTTTTTTAATGCAGGATTCCAATCATATGACTTTTGCTTGCCAGTTTTTGTTTCTCGAATATTATAACCTCTTTTTCCTTTAACATCTTTTATCCTAAATTTAAGGATGTCTGATATTCTTAATCCTGTATAAATTCCAAAGCAGAACATCATATAATCTCGCTCATTTTGTTTCTTTAAGTTCGATGCTATTTTTTGAATTATCTCAATATCTCTAATAGGTTCTACAAAGTTCATTTTATCCACCTTCTTCCATATCGACATCTACTATTACTTTAAAATCTCTGAATCTTATGAAAAACTCGTATTTGTTTTCATCTTTTGCTATTACTCCTCCTTCTCTAGGCAATATATTTTTTATAATATAATTTCTTCCGTTACGAGTTTGGATTATTTGATTTCTTTTTAATTCAATCATATTTTTTCCATTCCTCTCATTCTATAATTTCTGCCTTCCTTGTTGCTAATTTGAACTAAAAAGTTATATCCATTTTGCGTTACCATCTCTTTTAATCTTCCTGCAATTGATTCATTTAATTTAAACATATGATCTATAAAATATTCACTTGTTATAATAACAGGTTTTTTATATTTGTATCTGTAATCTATTATTTCATATATAATACCAAAGTCTTTTTCATTTACTGTATTTCCTCTTACAGTATTTTTTAAAAAGTCATCTATTATTAGATAATTACAATTTTTATATTTATACATTTTCTTCTGATATTGTTCTTTCTCTATCATATTTTGTTTTATATAAATCATATCTTCAGTATAAGGCATTAATTCTATCCAAGCACCTCTATCTAATAATGCCTTTGCTATTGAAACTGCTAGATGAGTTTTTCCGCTTCCACTTTGTCCTAATAAAAGAATTGAATTAATACCTTTTGCTTTTACAAATTCTACTGCCTTTTGTTTCATTCTTTTTTGATATTCATCCTCAATTTTAAAATTATCAAATGTATAATCTGAATATGCCTCACTAAATAATTCCTTTATTTTTTCATTCTTCTTTTCTGCCAAATAATCATTAATACATGTACATCTATGAGGATATTCATTTAATTCATATATCCATCCTATTCCATCACATATACTGCATTTAGATGATTTCGTTGCCGATACTATCGTAGAGTTTTCCATTTTTTTCTGTAAATTCATTCTTTTTAGCAATTCCTCCACATGTTCCATAAGTACCTCCTCTGATTTTATTTTGTTCTACAGCACTTACTACCCATTTTTTTATAGCAAGATAATGATTTTTAGCTTTATAACCTTTCATTTCTATATATTCATCTAAATATGTTATAAGTTCTTGGTAATTTGGATATTCATTCTGCAGTTTTTTTAATTCTTCATCTTTTAGCATTACATGTTTATATTCTCCGTATTTGTGTTTAATATTTTTCGCTTTCTTTTCATCAGAATTATTAGATACATTTGTGTTATCTATGTTACTCTTATCTAACTCTAATCTATTCTTACCTAACCTTACCTGTGTATCCGTTTGGTCTACCATTGGTATACCAACATTAGTATTTAAAGTATAAGAGTTATTTTCTTCTAATAATAATTGTGCTTTTTCTTGTAAATATTTAGTTTCCTTATATCTATCACTTCTTATATAATTATGTATTTTCCAATGTTTAATCACTACAATTCCACTTTCAAATGGAAGTATAAATTGTTTTGCAATTAGTAATTTAAGATCATCTTCTTTACAAGATGCTAATCGCATTATATTTTTAGGATTATTTATAAATCCATCATCGTCAGCTCTCATAGAAAGATGGAAGTATAGCAATTGTGTCGAATGTGGCATATCTAAAAATACATCACTATCTATTATTGTTTTTGCAAACATTCTTCTCTCTGCCATATTTTCCTCCATTTCCTTAATTTTCTTTACTTTTTCGCCAAAACATAGTAAAATAGTAATAGAAACATATATCTATGTGTTTTACAGAATTATCTATTTTCGATTGCAGTTGGGATAGGTAATTCTGACTTTTTTATTATTTCTATTGATCCTATTATTTCCACGATTCATTCTTCTCCTCTTTTCTATTTTTATATTTTCTATATTCATCTTCAATTATTACTACGATTAAAAGACCTAAGATTGGTATCAAGTATTCTCCTCCTATTGCCTCATATCCTCTTTCTATAAATGCATAATTTATTGCTATTTTTGTCAAAATAAGTGTTAATATAATTATTACTAATTGTACTATTCGTACTATGATTCGTACTTTGCACTTTTTTCTCACTTGCTTGTCCTCCCTTCAAATCAAGCCTTTTTGCATGTACTCTTCAAATGTTTTTTGTGATACCTTATAGGACTTTCCTATCTTTATTACAGGTATAATCTTACTACAAAAAACTTTATCAGTTTCATCTTTGGTTAGTCCATATTCCTCAATGAGATTACTTCTAGTTAGTAATCTATCCTTACTTGATGTCTTAAGCAACTCTTTTATTTGCTTTAGTTCTTCTAAAATCTGTTCCATAGTTTACTCCTTTCGACATTTTTTTACATTTTTCGCACAATATATTGTGCAAGCTAATTAAAAAAAATATCCTCTATTGTTTTATCTAATGCTACAGATAGATTTTTCATTACAGACCTTGTTACATTTGTATGTATTCCTCTTTCAATTTGTGATATAGTGTTTCGTGATACTCCTGATATCTCTGATAATTTTTCTTGCGACATATTTGCTTCTTTTCTATATTTTTCCAACTTATTCATACAAAATTCCCCCCTTTCTTTCATTTTATTCGCACATTATATTGTGCTTATATCGATATATATATTACAAATCAGATTTATTGTCAAGTATTTTTTACAATTTTAATTTTTTTTCAAAAAAGTCTTGCATTTTTGCACATTTTATTGTACAATGCAAATACAAAGGAGGTTATGCAATGTTTATAGGTGAAATTATCAAAGAATATCGAGACACCTACAACCTATCACAGAGAGAATTTGCATCCAAGACATCATTAAGTCATTCTTATATAAATACTTTAGAAAAGGTATTTAATCCTAAAACTGGCAAACCATATTCAGTTACTACAGATGTTGCCAAAGAATTGGCTAATGCAATGAAGATGCCGATTGAAGATTTAATTTATAAATTGGATGAAACGCAAGAAATTGAAGTTAACTCTAATGAATCAAATTTAAATAATGATACTCCTATTTTAAATGATAGAACACATACTGTTCGTGTTCCAATATATCGGTATCATTCCTGCAGATTTACCTCTTGATGAAATTAATGATATCGTAGGTTACCAAGATGTATTCGTAAAAGCAAATGATAATAAAGAATTTTTTGGGTTAGAAATTAATGGTAATAGCATGTATCCTGATTTTAAAGATAAAGATCATGTTATCTTCATCAAACAGTCTGATTGTAACAGTGGGCAAGATTGTGCTGTTATAATTGATGATAATAATGCAACACTACAAAAAATTATTAAACAGGAAAATGGATTATTATTGCAATCATTAAATCCAGAATTTGAACCTATATTTTATCCATCAAAAGATGTATCAAAACATATTAGAATTTTAGGTATAGCATATCAGTTAATTAGGCAACTAGACTGCAATAATTAGAAGTCCACCTATTTGATGCAATAAAAAAGATAACCTGCCTTAGTTTGGTCGCTACCGCAGATTATCCTATCATTGCACAAGTATTTCCCAACTTGTGAAAGTTATATATATATATATTATAGCAGAAATATTAACCTTTCACAAGTAAAAACAAAAATTTTTATTATGAGGAGGTTATTTTTTATGGGCAAAAAGTCACGAGGAAATGGAGAAGGCACTATTTACAAAAGAGAGATTCATGGAAAAACAAAATGGTGTGCAGAATACACACTTCAGTATTGTGATAGGAATGGAAAAAGAAAGAAAAAAACAATCTTTGGAGATACTAGACAAGAAGTTAAGGAAAAATTAGAACAACTTATAATTGAACTAGGTACAAATACTTATGTTGATAAAAATAGTACAAAATTTATTGATATTGCAACAAGTATCGTAGATGATGGATATAGATTAAATAAACTTTCTGATAGTTCTTATAAAAGAAAAAAAGAAACTTTAAAACAAATTCAAAAACATTATATGGCAGAAATGGAACTTCAAAAAATAACAGAATATGATGTAAAGGATTTCTTATCTTATATTACTAAATATTCAAACTCAGTTATTGGAAAAATATACGGTTTAGTTAATAATACATTTAAACGAGCCATAAGAAAAAACATTATAAAATATAATTTTTTGGATGATAAACTTGAGTTTTTCAAACCTACTTCTAGTAGGAAAGACAAAAAAGTACGAGCATTTACTGTTGATGAGCAAAAGAAATTCTTGGATATAGTTTTAAATGTTAATAACAAAGTAAAATATAAACACCAATTACTACTTTCCATGTATTCTGGTATGAGAATGGGAGAAATAAATGCATTGGATGTTGATGATGTAGATTTTGATAACAATATAATTCATGTCAGGAGAACACTTACAAAAAGCAAAGATGATAAGACGATTATGGGAGATAAGACAAAAACTAATCATGGAGAAAGAGATATTGTTATGGATGAGCAAGTTAGATATATTTTAAAAGATTATATGGACAATTATTACAAAGAAAATAAAGAACATGTTATTTTTTATAATGATAAAAAGGATACATTTTGGACTGCATCACAAATAAATATGGTATTTAAAAGATTATGTGAAAAATATGATATTGGGATAGGTTATGATGTAAATCAGCACATGCTCCGCCATACTTTTGCGACTAGATGCATTGAATCAGGAATGCCTGCAAATGTATTACAAAAAATTATGGGACATCATGATCTTAGAACTACTTTAGAAGTTTATTGTGATGTATTTGCAAATTATGAAAAGCAACATAGTGTTCAAACTTATGATTATTTAAAAGAAAACGGATTGTTATTAAAAGATGTAAAACAAAAAGAAAATACTATGCCAAAAGAAGAATTACAAAAAATTATAAATAAACTAAATGATATGTATGAAAAACAAGATGACAAATTAATAAAAATACTAAAAATGGTCGCTTAATTATAAGTCCAATTATATATAAAAATCAAGGTAAATAGCCTTGATTTTTTCTTATCTCGTACGGTCGTTGTACGGTCGTGCGAAAGATATTTGAACATTTTTGAAAGATATGTGAACAGGTGCATTTTTTTATAAAATCAAAAAAATGCGAAAAAATAGGGCTTTCACAGCTGTTCAGATACCTTTCACATCTGTTGAAAACCCTTAATATTGGCTCCTCTTGTTGGACTCGAACCAACGACCTATCGGTTAACAGCCGAGCGCTCTACCAACTGAGCTAAAGAGGAATATATAAAAACTGGCGACAACCTATTTTCTCAGCAGGGTAACCCGCAAATATCTTCGGCACATTAGAGCTTGACTTCTGTGTTCGGTATGGGAACAGGTATTTCCTCTATGTTATCATCACCAGAAAAGTTTTGTATACTTTCCTTTGATTATATTTTATATAATCTTATTTTCAAACGATGTATTTAATATATCACTTTTCTTGCTTTT
>CAMMNR010000091.1 GCA_946498265.1 uncultured Clostridium sp.
CTAAATCTGTCATATAGTATTTATTTAAAGTTTTTAATATTGCTTTTCCGTGAATATCATATCTATATATTTTTTGTATTATCAATGCTTTACAAAGGGCATCTAGATAAGTATATAATGTTTCAGTTGATGTAATTTTACCCTCATTTTTTAAATATTTAATTATATTATTAGCTGAAAATTCTCTACCTGTTATATCTATCAAATATTGAAGTATTAAATTAAATAAAATTGTATCTTTTAGTCCTAACCTTTCAACTACATCTCTTAATATTATTGAATCAAATACACTATGTAAATAGTCTTTAATATTTATTTCATTTGTAAATTGAACTCTATTAGGTAGACCTCCCCATTTCACAAAATCCCAAAAGTTTTCTTCATCTTTTGGATTCTTTCCTGTTAATTCAATATATTCTTTATAAGTTAGAGGATAAATATTAAATAATACATATCTTCCTGATAATACAGTAGAAAGTTCATTTGATAATAATTTACTATTGGAACCAGTAATAAATATACTTATATTTTCTAATGATGCCCTTAAAGAATTTACAATAATTTCAAATTTTTCTACATTTTGTATTTCATCTAAAAAAATATAATATTTCTTATTATCTTTTATTTTCTCTTTAATATAACTGTTCAACTTCTTATAATCTTTTAAATCTTCAAATTCTACAAATTCAAAATTTATATATAATATATGATTTTCTTCTATTCCATTTTCTTTTATTTCATCCATAATCTGTTTTAATATGACAGATTTTCCACACCTTCTTATCCCTACTAAAATCTTAATTAAATCACTATCATAAAAACCTCTTATCCTTGATAAGTAAATTTCTCTTTTTAACATTTTCATCACCTATATTTATTATATTCTTATTCTATTATTTTGTCAAGTTATTTTGTTTTATCGAAATAATTTTCTTTTATGTATAATTTATTTTGTTTTTTCAAAATAAATTCAAATTAATATCACTATTTCTATTATATGCAGTATTCAACTTTTTAAAATTAAAAATAATATCTACCTGCTTATCTTGATGTACTTCAATCCTGTTTATAAAAACCTTCATTATTTCTGGTGTTGGATTTTCTAATTTCAAAAAATCATTTACTAATTTTTCTATATTTTTTATATCATCATTTAAATTATTTTCTTGTTCATTTTTTAACCCAATATATTCCTCTTCTTTTTGTTTTATATTACATTTTAATTTATTAAATAATCTTTCATACATCTCTTCACTAATTTTCCCATTTAATTTATCAACATACATTTTATCAATATTATCATTTATTAGTTTTATTTCCGCTTCTATTTTCTTTATCATTTTTCCATAATCATGTTTTGATATACTGTTTTTTATATTTAACTCTATTTTTTTGCTATCAATTTGTAGAAATAATTTTTTTATATACTCTAAAACTATTTTTTCTAATTGCTCATAATTAAACCCATGTGATGTGCAAAGTCCTAATTTTGAGTTTCTACGATAATTATTACATACCATATCTAATCTTCCATTTTTCCTTGCCCTAACACCTATTTTATGCTTACATTCATAACAAATTAGTAGTCCATCTAGCAAAAATTGATGTTTCTTTTTATTTTGATTATAATTTTGAGTAATTACCATTTTTTGTATTGTATCGAAAGTTTTTTTATCAATAATTGGTTCATGTGTATTTTCTACAATGTTCCATTGTTCTTTTGGGTTTGGTCTTAATTTTCTATTTTTATAGTTTATCCTACTTCTTTTATTTTGCACTGTAATGCCGGCAATATATTTTATTTTTTAAAATATTTTTTATGGTTTTATTTTCCCAAAATGTTGCTTTATGATATCTAATCTGACTTGCCGTAGGAATATGATTATTATTTAAGTAATCTCTTATTGAGCTTATTTGATTTCCGCGAAATTGCCATATTAAAAATTGTCTTTACGATTTTTTCTTCTGGTTCACAAATAATTAATTTGTTTTTATCATTTGGATCTTTCATATACCCTAGAGCTGTTCTACCACCTACCCATTTTCCTTCTTTTTGCATTGTATGTAAGGCTGTCCTTATTTTTTTTGATAAATCTTTTGAATACATATCATTTAATATGGATTTAAAAGGTGCAATATCATTATTGCCATTGTTGTTTGCAAAAGTATCTATACCATCTGTTACTGAAATATATCTAACATTTTTTTCTGGAAACCATTTTTCTATATATTCTCCTGTTTCTATGTAATCACGACCTAAACGAGATAAGTCTTTTGTTATTACCATATTTATTTTTCCAAATTCTATGTCTTTTATCATTCGTTGGAAATCTGGTCTATTAAAGTTTGTTCCCGTAAAGCCTTGGTCAATATATATGTCTATAAGTTTATAATTCCACCCTAAATTTTCTACATATTTTGTTAATAATGTTCTTTGATTTTTGATACTTTCGCTTTCATCATAGCCTCTATCTACATCTTCTTTTGATAATCGTATATAAATGGCTACTTTATATATTGTTTTTTTTATCTGCTCAAGCATTTTCCCTCCTTTCCATGCTCGAGATAATAATTTGAATTCATTTTAATTATATCTAATTTGGAAGTGAATTCAAATGCTCAAGTAATGAAAATTTTAGATTTTATTAATCACATTTGCTAATTGGATATATATTAATATTTCTTTTCATATATTGCAGAGTAGACTCATTTATGTCTAATATATTCATTATTAAATGTTCTATTAAGTTTTCTAAACTTTCTCCTTCTTCATCAAAGTATATATTTATTTTAAATGATTCGTTCATATTTTCTCCTATTATTAAGTAATATTTATTTAATTTATATGTATTAAAATTTTGATTATTCAAAATATTATAGAATCCTCTATAATATATACTTTACTTTTCTCTCAAAAATTCTACTCTAATTTCTATAAATAAGACAAATCTCGCTTCGCGAGAACTTTTCTATATTTTTCTAACTCAACTATTTACTTTTAAGTTCTCGAAAAAGCGTAAAGATATGTATTTATTTACATATCCTTCCAAAACATATTTTTTTCATTACTCTAAAATCCAGTTTAATTATTTTTTCATATAACTGTTCTTGGGTAGGAATGTGATAGTTTTCACTCTCACACACCTACCCAGTTGAGTTCAAAATGTCTACCAAAATTTATTTATTCTTTGATATTACTTACTTTGTTCAATAATTAAACTGTCCTAATTTTAAGATTTTTATTCTTTAAAATTTGGACAGTTTTGACTCATGTAAGCGTGCATATTTAAAAAAGAAAGATGCACCATTTTTGACAATTTCTAAAAATGTTTTCTTTTCTTCATCTGAATAAATTCCATCTTCCAAAACAACATTATAGCTTGGAAGTTCAATTACATAAGTATCAAATCCATATTCCTTTGGTCTTTCAAAAGTAATGCAAATATATTCTTCTCCATTTTCTTTTTTTCCAATATTTGAAAATACTCCAATTGTACCATCAGGATATTTAGCAAATTCATAAGTAATCTAATCATCACCCTCCAATTTTATAATTCTACTTTTTTACAATTTTAAAAACCTATTATTTTTAGTTTGTTGATAATATTCTAATGGTATTTTTATTAAAAAATCCATATAATTTTAATTATAATTCAGGGAAATTTCATCGATTATTACAGAAATGAGATTAAATGATGTATTTAATATGTATTTGGGAATAATTGATGATAATAGATGTGAAGTAAAAGTATAACATTCTTTAATAGACGTATTAAAATTATGTTTAATAGCTATATTTATGTGGAATAGATTAATTAGATACGATAGTAAATTATGGAAAAATAAAAAAAATTTGAAATAAAAGACACTACTTCAAAATTAACATTAACAATAATCTTTGCCATTATTGATTCTAAAATGCTGAATTTAAGTATAGCATGTATTTTAAAACATATAATAACTGCAAATCCTGAACAAATAATGTTAGATGGAAAAGTATTAACAATGGATGCAATGCATTGTTAAAAGAAACAGTGAGAAAATAATAGATAACAAAGGAGATTATGTAGTAAAATTAAAAGTAAATCACGGAACTTTTCATGAAGATTTATATTCAATATTTTATGACAAATATATGGATGAATCAGATAAAGAATGTGAATATGAAATATATAATAATACAATGGAAAAACTCATGGAAGAATAGAGAACAGAACATGTTATGTATTAAATGAAATAGCATTTTTCACAAATTATATAAACGACTTAAAAGGGCTTTGCTATAAAAAGAGAAGTTGAAAGAGATGAAAAGATAACAAAAAAATTCGTTGTTATTTAGGTATTGAAAATGTAAGTGCTGAAGAATTATTATCATACACAAGAAATCATTGGAAAATAGAGAGTACATATCACATTTTAGATGTAAGTTTTGATGTAGATAATTATGAATTATATAGTCAAAAAGCACAATAAAATATGAATATATTCAGAAAAGGATCAATAAGTATTCATAAACAATATTTATGAGAAGATAAGAGAAAACAGTTAAAACAAATATGTTTAACTGCTTAATAAACGATTCCTATTTATTGGAAATATTACAATATTGTAATAATCAATGAAATTTTCCTTACAAAGAACCGCTTTACTTGACAAAGTTCTTTAAAGTTTTATTATTTTGATTTGCAATTATTGTTTATTTGCCAATACTCTGATTTTTTGTATATTTTCTCTTTTATACCAAACTAATATTTTTTCTAATCTATCATATGAAAATTTATTAAGTAATTTAGGATTATCTGATAATTTTTTCATAAATTCTTTTTGAGCTTGTTTCTTGTCCTTTGAAGTTGGCTTACCTAACGAAACTCTTTTTTTATCATTTTCTTCTTTATACCACTGCAATATTTTCTCTAATCTATCAGTTGAAAATCCTTCCAATAATTTTGGATTTTTAGATAAATTTTCCATAAGCTCTTTACGTTTTTGATTTATATCATTATTATTAATAGTATTAGTAATAATAATATTAGTCGCAAATGAATTCTTTCCTTTGTTAGGTATACTTTTTTTTTCTTTTAAATCTAATATTACACCTATATCATTTGCAACATCTCTTTTAGTAAAAAACATTTTAATTTTGTTAAAAATTTTACCAAATATATTTTCTTTTTTATATTTTATTAATGAGTTATTAGGCATTATTTACTATCCTCTCTATATTTCTTCTAAAGTTCTAGAACTTGTTTTATTAAGTTCATCATCAAGCATTTTACCTTGTTCTTGTTCTTTTATTATCTCTGCGATTATATCCTCTTTATCCACTTCTTCAGAGTCTGGGTCATGCTCATCTCTATATGTAATAGCATCTCTTATTACTTTAGTGTCTGCTTTTTCATCTGATATTCCCATATCTTCAAAAAATTTATCCATATCAAATCCATAATAGCTATAATCACCATGATTATTAGTTGAAATATTATACCATCCAGAAGAATTTTTTATTGCAATAGAAATAAGTTCATCATTATCTTTAAACGAATCATCAGCATATTTAAAATTATCTCCATCATTTTCTATAGCTGCTTTAACAATATCAGCATCTTTGCACCATTCTTCATCTAATTCTCTAAGGCTTAACCCACCCTTTTTAACCATATTTAATGTAAAATTTTTATTTTTTTGTAATTTTTCGTCTGCACAGTCATAAGCTATATCAACTATCCCATCACCTATATCTCCTACTCTATACATAAATTGCTCGTCCTTTTTTAAATCTTCACTTAATGAATTTAAAAGTTCTATTCTAGATTCATATATATTATAATATTCATCATTGCGATTTGCCGTATTCAAACTTTCTGATAATTCTGTTAAAGCCTTAATAATAAATTCAGGATTACTTCTAAGTTCTGGATGTAATTTCTTCATTGTCCAATATGGATCATCTTTCATAATTTCTAATACTAGTTTTTCATCTTTTTGTGCACTTTCGCCTAAGTCATTATACCTTAACCTTCCTGATTTTTTTACTAGTTCTATAATATCATCATCATTCCTAAGTTTTTCTGCTAAATCTCCAAATAAAGCTGTACTAGTACCAACATTTTTGAACAGATTTAATATGAAATCCTTGTCTAATTTTAAATTAGGATCAACATATTCCCAAGCTCCCAGATTATTTCCTAATGCATTTTCTATAATATCTTTATCTTTCTTCAATTCTTCACTCATAAAAGCTAAAGCACTACCATCAATGGAAACACCATGAATAGCAGTTGATTTATCTGCAATTACTTCATTATTAATAATTTTACTTAAATATTTCTGTTCTTCTTCATTATTTGATTTATTATGTTCTAAAGAATTCACTTTACTTTTTTCAGAAATTTTTTTAATTGTTTCTTGATTTTTTTCATAAAAATTTTCTAATTCTTCACGCAATTCTTCAATAGTTGCTTCCACAAAATGCTGTTCGTCAAATTTAATTCCAATTCCTGCAGAAATTCCAAATTTAACATGTTCTCCCCATTTGGTATATCCTTTTTCTACTACTGGTATATTAGAATCTTTAATTATTTTCTCCATCTTAGGTTTAATTTCTGTTATATACTTTTCCTTTAATGCATCTGGCTTTGAATCATTTATAGAAATTACATTTATACCATTAAAATCATATTCTTTTATCGTTGAAGTAATGCCAACTTGTCCTGGAAAGTCAATTTCGTATTTTCCTCCATTATAATATAAAACATCCCATCTTCCATTACTTTCAACATGAATTTCAGCCTCCTTACAATCTTCTACTTTGATTTTGTTTAAAAAATTTAGTAATAAGATTTCCGTTGTTCCATCAAAATAATATTCTAATGTACTACTAGGTACCTTTCTTTCTACTTCTGCTATATTAATTCCTCTATTTAAATCATAAATTTTTGAATTCATTACGATTCCTCCTTTTATTTAATTTTACTTTTTCCAACTTTCATAATCATATTTGTTTCTTCTACTAATTTTTTCTTCGACAAAAATATCTTCTTTTCAAAACTCTACTATTATAAAAATATGTAATACTTTATCAACATAATAATAGCAAAACATTTAAATCTTTGTCAAGTGTTTAGACACATTTTGATATCATAAATGTAACTATTCAGAGGTAAAATATAAAAACACTAGAGATTATTAAAATTTCT
>CAMMNR010000092.1 GCA_946498265.1 uncultured Clostridium sp.
TAGAAATTTTAATAATCTCTAGTGTTTTTATATTTTACCTCTGAATAGTTACGTTCTAATAAAAGCTGCCATATTAATAGTATATTTTTCGCTATCCCAACACTTTACATATTGTAGATAAATCAGCTCTTACGGGACCATCGCTGGTTTATTAACAATATGTATTGTGTCGGTCCCCACGAATCTCGCTTAAAATATACTATTAATATGGCAGTTTTTATTAGAACTAGAAGTTAGAAATATATATTGAAAATTTTTTTAATAATTTTTATATTATTGTTTCAAATATAAAAATTAGTGGTATAATCTATAAAGATTTTAAAAATAAAATTTTAATTATAGGAGATGATATTTTGGCTAATGCAAAAGAAGAAATCAATGTAACAAAAATGTATGGAGAGCAATGTACTCTACCAAAAGACGAATTTATTAAAAAATTTCATGTTAATGAAAAAGGTCTTTCTTCTAAAAAAGCTGCTGAATTGCTACATAATTTAGGTCCAAATGAAATTAAGCAAGCAAAACCAAAAAGATGGTATAATTATTTTTTAGAAAGTCTTTTTTCACCTTTTAATTGCATACTGCTTGGAATTGTTTGTATTTTAATTTATACAGATATATATTTACCAGAGACTCCAAGTTATGCAAATATTATTGTAATTGCAATTTTAGTTACAGCAAGTACTTTACTCGATTTTTTTGAGGAATATCGTTCAAATAAGGCGGCTGAGGAATTAAAACAGATGGTTGCAACAACTACAATTGTTATACGTGATAATAAAGAAGTTCAAATTCCAATTAATCAAGTTACTTTAGGTGATGTAGTTGTTCTTTCTGCTGGAAGTATGATTCCAGCTGATTTAAGGATCATTGAGGCTAAAGATTTATATGTTGGGCAATCTTCTTTAACAGGAGAATCTGATAGTGTAAAAAAATTAGTTGATTCTGAAATTTCACTTAATGAAATAGATAATATTTCAGATTTAGATACTATTTGTTTTATGGGAACAAATGTCATTTCTGGTAGTGCTAAAGGTGTTGTTATAAAAACAGCTGATTCAACTTATTTTGGTAAAATAGCACATACTTTGACTACTGGTAAACCTAAAACAGCTTTTCAAAAAGGAATTGAGAATATTAGTAAATTATTGATACGTTTCATGTTAATTATGATCCCTTTAGTATTTCTTTTAAATGCTTGGAAACATGACATTATAACTGCATTTACATTTGCTGTTGCTATCGCTATTGCAATTACTCCTTTACTTTTACCTGTTATTTTATCTTCAAGTCTTTCTAAAGGTGCTGTAAGAATGTCTAAGAAAAAGACTATTGTAAAAAAATTAGACGCTATTCAAAATTTTGGTGCAATGAACATCTTATGTACTGATAAGACTGGTACATTAACTGAAGATAAAATTGTATTAGAAAAGTATTTGGATATTAATGGTGATGAAGATATACGTATATTAAAACATGCTTTTCTAAATGCTTATTTTCAAACAGGTTTAAGAGGAAATATTGATGAAGCTGTTATAAAAAGAGGATTGGAAAATAATTTAGGCGATTTGCAATCTAAGTATAAAAAAATTGATGAAGTACCTTTTGATTTTGCTCGTAGACGTTTATCTGTCATTGTTAGTGATGGAGAAAAGAAACAGATGATTACTAAAGGTGCTGTTGAAGAAATTTTAAATATTTGTACTATGGTTGATTATAAAGGTAACGTTTCTCCAATTACTAGAGAGATTAAAGAAAATGTAAAAAGAATTAGTAAAAAATTAAATGAGCAAGGATTAAGAGTTGTTGCTGTTTGTCAAAAAAATGATATTAATGATATTGAACATTTTGACGTTCAAACTGAAAAAAATATGATTCTTTTAGGATTTATTGGATTTTTAGACCCACCAAAAGAATCAGCCAAGGAATCTGTTGAAAAACTAAATAAAGCTGGTATTCGTGTTATTGTATTAACAGGTGATAATGCTGAAGTTACTAGATGTGTTTGTGATAAGGTTGGAATAAATTCAAAAAATATTGTATTAGGAAGTAAATTAGATAAATTATCTGATGTAGCTGTTCTAAGATTATTGAAAAAAACTAATATTTTTGCAAAGCTTTCACCTATCCAAAAAGCAAGAATTGTTAGATTGTTAAAAGAAGCTGGTAATGTTGTTGGATATATGGGTGATGGTATTAATGATAGCCCTTCACTTACAAATTCTGATGTTGGTGTTTCTGTTGATACTGCTGTTGATATTGCAAAAGAATCTGCAGATATTATATTACTTGAAAAAGATTTAAATGTTTTATTAGATGGTGTGACTGAAGGAAGACGTACTTTCGTTAATCTTATGAAGTACATTAAACTTGCAACAAGCTTTAACTTTGGAGAAGTTGTTTCTGTAATAATTGCAAGTGCTTTATTACCATTTTTACCAGAAACTCCTATTCAGTTATTAGTAGAGGGATTATTATATGACTTTGGACAAATGACTTTACCTTTTGACCATGTTGACAAAGAATCTCTTCAAAGGCCTAAAAAATTAGATATTAAGAGTTTAAAACATTTCATGCTATTTATGGGACCTGTAAGTTCTGCTTTTGATATGGTAGTATTTGCATGTTTGTGGTTCTTATTTCAAGTTAGAGATGTTGCTACATTCCAAACTATTTGGTTTAGTTATAGTATAGTTTCAAACTTAGTTGGAATGCATATTATAAGAACATCAAAAATACCATTTGTACAAAGTAATGCTCACAAAGCGGTATATATTTCATCTATTTCTTTAATAATTATAGGTTTAGTAGTACCTTTTACAGCTTTAGGCTCTATGATAGGACTTGTTCCAATAGCTGCTAAATATATCTTTATGATATTTGCTGTTACTATTTTGTATTGTTTTGTTGCATTATTTGCTAAGAAAATCTATATTAAGAAATTTGGTGAATGGATTTAGGGGACGGATTTAGGGGACGTTCCTCCAATCCCTAATTTTAGGGATTTTGGGGACGGACCTTTTTCTATTTTTACATATATTTTTCTGGTTAGAAAAGTATCAAATTTTATTGTTTACTTGTGTTAATTTATATGTTATAATATTTAAAATTTTTGTAACTATTAATCTTTGTGCATTATATAGGAGGATTGTATATGTTTGAATTACGAAGATTATCTAAAACAGTAATTATGTACGAACGGGCTTTTACTTATCAGCTAGAGTTTTTAAAAAATCACATTAACGAATATATTGATGATTTACAATATTGTATAAATTATACTGATAGGCTTATTTCTATTTCTCAAAATATGCTCGATTATTTATACAAGACAAATATTGAACTCTTTAGCTTAGACTCTAATAATATTTTTTTAAAATTAAATATTAAAATCTGTATCCAACTTGTTTTTCATTGGTTAAATAAAGAGTCTAAATATATTCTTATTCTAAAAAGATATAATAGATATTTTCATCAATATAAAAAAAGATTAGAAAACATAAAAATTTTATGTAATTTGTAAAATTGCTGTTTTAAAGCTATCTATTTTTTTAGATAGCTTTTTTTATTTATTATCTGAATGTTAAATTTTTGATTTCTTATCTTATAATAACTCTATCTTTTCCAATTATTTCACCAAAAATTTCTAATATTGCATCAGTAAGATAAATTTGTCCACAACTTTTTTCCTCATCATTAATTTTAACAAAAACATTAATATTATTTTTATCACCATTAAAATATTTGATTGCACCTCTTAATTTTTCTTTTTCTTTTTCATCAGAATTTGTAATATCTAAAATTAATATATTTTGTTTTTGTTCTCCAAAATCTTTTATTTCATTTGCAATAATCGTAGTCGTATCATCTTCCCTAATACTTAATCTACCATCAACCATTACAATATTTTCTTCAACTAAACTTTTTCCAGATTTTATATATGCATTTTCAAAAACTATAATTTCTGCAGTGCCATACAAATCTTCTATTGTTACAAAAGCCATTATTTTATTGTTTTTAGTATATTTCTTTTTTATAGAAGTTATAATTCCTGCATATTTTACGTTTTGTCCATCATGATATTTAAGTTTTGTGTTTTGCTTTAATAATTCCATTTCAGATTGATTTAAATTACTTGACATTTGTTCATCTAAATTTCTTAATTCTATTGTATTAATATTTGTTTGTTTTTCTATTTGTTCTCTTAGTTTTTCTAAGGGATGTCCAGATATATATATACCTAACATTTCTTTTTCTAGTGATAATAATTCTTTATTTGGCAACTCTTCATGTTCTTCAAATGTGTATTTCATTTCATTCATTTCTTCTTTTTCTTCTTCAGTTCCTAAATCAAACATAGAAACTTGACCTGACATTCCTTTTTTCTTTCCACTTTGAATTGTATCTATAATTCCTTCAAATGAAGCTAATAATGTACTTCTTGTTTGTTCAAATTCATCAAAAGCTCCCGCTTTTATTAAACTTTCTATACATTTCTTATTTACCGCTTCATCTGCAATTCTTTCACAAAAATCTGTAAAGCTTTTATATGATCCTGATTTTTCTCTTTCTTTTACAATGTTCTCTACTGGTACAGTTCCCACATTTTTTATACTTCCTAATCCAAAACGGATTTTTGTCGCATTAGGGACGTTTCTTTTTGAGACAAATGTCTCATCAGCACCTGTCCCCATTGAGACATTTTCTACTGTGAATTTTGTATTACTTTTGTTTATATCTGGTTTTAATATTTCTATTCCTAATGATCTACATTCATCTATATATTGTGGTATTTTGTCAAGATTTCCTAAGAAGCTATTTAGTGTTGCTGCCATGAATTCTGCTGGATAATATGCTTTTAAATATGCTGTTCTATATGCTACTACTGCATAACATGCTGCATGTGATTTATTAAATGCATATTTTGCAAATTCAGCCATTTCATCAAATATTTTGTTTGCTGATTCTGCATCTATTCCATTTCTTACACACCCTGGCACTATTACATTTCCATTTTCATCTACTTGTCCATTTATAAATACTTCTCTTTCTTTTGCCATTACGTCAAGCTTTTTCTTTCCCATAGCACGTCTTACTAAATCTGCTCTTCCTAGTGAATATCCTGCTAAGTCACGCACTATTTGCATAACTTGTTCTTGATATACCATACATCCATATGTTACATTTAAGATTGGCTCTAAACTTGGATGTGTATATTCATTATGTCCTGGATGTTGTTTTCCTCTAATATATCTTGGTATCTGATCCATAGGTCCTGGACGGTATAATGATACACCTGCTATTAAATCTTCTAAACAGTCTGGCTTTAGTTCTTTCATGAAGTTCGTCATTCCTTGTGACTCAAATTGGAATATTCCACATGATTTTCCTTCTTGCCATAATTTATATACTTTTGGATCTGCCATTTCTTTGTCAAATTCAACATCTATTCCTCTATTTTCTTTTACCAAATCTATTGTGTCTTGTATTACTGTTAATGTTCTTAATCCTAAGAAGTCCATTTTTAATAGTCCTAATTCTTCTAATGTTGTCATTATGTATTGTGTTGAAATTTGGCCATCACGTACATATAAAGGAACATATGTATCTACTGGTTCTTTTGTAATAACTATTCCACATGCATGTGTTGATGCCTGTCTTGGCATACCTTCTAATCCCATTGCTATATCTAGAACCTTTTTTACAGTTTCATCTGTTTCATATAATTGATTTAGTTCTTTGTTCTGTTCTAATGCTTTTTTTATTGTTATATGTAATTCATTTGGTATCATTTTAGCTAATGTGTCAGCTTCTGAATACGGTACATCTAAAACTCTTGCAACATCACGTATTACCATTCTTGCAGACATTGTACCAAATGTTATTATCTGTGATACATGATCATGCCCATATTTTTCTGATACATAATCTATAACTTTTTGTCTACGCTCATAACAAAAATCTACATCAAAATCTGGCATACTAATTCTTTCTGGATTTAAAAATCTTTCAAATAGTAGTCCATATTTCATTGGGTCAATATCTGTTATTTCGATTGCATATGCAATTATAGAACCAGCACCAGAACCACGTCCGAGGTCCTACTGGGATATTATGTGTTTTTGCATAATGAATAAAATCCCATACTATTAGGAAATAATCAACATATCCCATTTTTTTAATAACACCTATTTCATATTCTGCCCTATCTAGTATTTCTTGACTTGGATTTTCTCCATATCTATTTTTAATACCATCATCACACAATTTTTTGAAGAAATCAAAATGAGTTGGAAATTCTTCTGGCACATCATAATTTGGCAATATTGTATGTCCAAATTCAAATTCTACATTACATTGCTCTGCTATTTTTACAGTGTTTTCTATTGCGTCTGGAAATGCTTTAAAATACTCTATCATTTCTTCTGGTGATTTTACATATAATTCATCTGTGTCAAATCTCATTCTGTCTATATCACTCATTCTTTTTCCTGTTTGTATACAAAGTAAAACCTCATGATTATATGCATCTTCTCTTTTTAAATAATGAGCATCATTTGTAGCAACTAATGGAATATCTAATTTTCTTGCAAGTTGTACCAACTTTTGATTTGCAAGAACTTGTTCTTGTATTCCATTATTTTGTATTTCTATATAATAGTCATCTCCAAAAACTTTTTTATGCCATAATGCAACTTCTTCTGCTTTTTCATTTTCTCCATTTAATAAAGCTTGGTTTACAGCTCCTGCTAAACATGCACTTAAACAAATTAATCCTTCATGATATTTTTCTAATATTTCTAAATCTATACGAGGTTTATAATAATATCCATCAACAAAACCTAATGAAACTAATTTACTTAGATTTTTATATCCTTGATTATTTTTAGCAAGTAATATTAAATGATTATATTTATTATCTATATTAGGTTCTTTATCAAATCTTGAACGAGGTGCAACATATACTTCACAACCAATAATTGGTTTTACTCCTTCTTTTTTACAAGCTTTATAAAAATCTATCGCGCCATACATAACCCCATGATCTGTTAAAGCAATGGCATCCATTCCTAATTCTTTTGCTCTTACTGGTAAATCTTTTATTCTATTTGCTCCATCTAATAAACTAAA